>CAIZMS010000306.1 GCA_903934155.1 uncultured bacterium
CATCGGAAGCATCCTCGGACCCCAGGACTCCTGGCTGGTCATTCGGGGGCTTAAAACACTCCCCCTTCGCCTTCTGAAACAGCAGGACAATGCCCTTCAGATCGCCATCTGGTTATCGTCGCATCCCCATGTGAAGCTCGTGCGTTATCCCGGGCTTCCACACCATCCCGGACGGGAGATCCTGGAGCGGGAGAGCCTTGGCTTCGGCAGCATGATTTCTTTTGAAATTGACGCGGCATCCCGGGTCGCGGACATTCTTTCAGGACTGAAGGTCTTCCTGTTTGCGGAAAGTCTGGGGGGCGTGGAGTCGCTTATCACCTACCCTTCCGTTCAGACCCATGCCGATGTGGATACGGAAACGCGGAACCGCTTGGGCATCAACGACCGGTTGTTACGCCTGTCGGTCGGAATCGAGGATGTGAATGACTTAATCCATGACTTGGAGAATGTCTTGTGAACTACCGGACAAAACTGATTCATTCGGGAAAAGACCGCGACCCCTATACCGGCGCGTCCAGTATTCCCATCTACCAGACCTCAACATTTGCCCAGCCGGATCCCGAGCACCCGGGTCCCTACGACTACGCCCGCAGCGGGAATCCCACCCGCGAGGCATTGGAACACTCTATGGCCCTGCTGGAAGGCGGCACCCATGGATTTGCTTTTTCCTCGGGCATGGCCGCCACCTCATCGGTGCTACTCCTGTTCAAGCCCGGCGACCATCTCGTGGTGGGGCAAGATATCTACGGCGGAACCTACCGCGTTTTGACCGGCCTGTTCAAACAATGGAAACTGGAAGTCACCTTCGCCGACAGCACCAATCCCGCATCCATCCGAAAGGCCATCACGCCTTCCACCAGAGCCTTGTTTGTGGAAACCCCAACCAATCCGCTACTTCATATCACCGATCTGCGGGCCATGGTGAAAATTGCCCGCGAACACACCCTGCTGTCTATCATCGATAACACCTTTATGACCCCTTATTTACAGCGCCCTCTGGAACTCGGCTTTGACATTGTGGTTCACAGCGCGACCAAATTCCTCGGCGGACACAGCGATTTGATTGCAGGCGTGGCCGTCACCCGCGAGGAAGCGGTTGGACATCATCTCCGGGCCATCCAGAACGCCTTTGGCGCCATTCTCGGCCCACAGGATTGCTGGCTGGTGCAACGGGGTATCAAAACCCTTGGAATCCGCATGGACGCCCAACAAAAAACAGCCAGCTTCCTGGCAACCTGGCTGAGCAGTCATCCCGCCGTGGGTGCCGTTCATTACCCCGGCCTGAATAATCATCCCGGCCGCGCCATTCATGAGGGACAGGCCAGCGGCAGCGGCGCGGTGCTATCCTTTGAACTTCAAGGGAAGCCCGAGGTCCTCCGGCTTCTCAGGCACACAAAACTCACGCTTCCCGCCGTGAGCCTCGGAGGCGTTGAAAGCATCCTATCCTATCCGACCATGATGTCGCACGCCGCCATGCCCCGCCCCGAACGCCTCGCACGGGGCATCACAGACGGCCTGGTCCGGCTCTCCGTGGGACTGGAAGCCGCAAACGATTTAATCGGGGATTTGGATTCCGCACTGAAGGTAACATCCGAATAGAAAGGTAACTGAAATGAGCAAGGTATATGCCGATAACTCCCAATCCATCGGGAACACCCCGTTGGTCAAGCTGAACAGCATCACGAAGGGCGCGAAAGCCACGGTTCTTGCCAAAATCGAAGGCCGTAATCCGGCGTACTCCGTCAAGTGCCGTATCGGGGCGGCCATGATCTGGGATGCCGAGAAGCGCGGCATCCTGAACCCCGGCGTGGAGATCATTGAGCCCACCAGCGGCAACACCGGCATCGCGCTAGCCTATGTCGCCGCCGCGCGGGGCTACAAACTGACCCTGACCATGCCAGAGACCATGAGCATCGAGCGTCGTCGTGTCCTAGCGGCTTTCGGAGCCACTCTGGTCCTGACGCCGGGTGCGGAAGGCATGAAAGGCGCCATCAAGCGCGCCGAGGACATCGCCGCGTCGGATCCCGCCCGCTATTTCCTCCCCCAGCAGTTCAAGAACCCGGCAAACCCGGCCATTCATGAGGCGACCACAGGCCCGGAAATCTGGAATGACACCGATGGCCAGATCGATGTACTCGTCTCGGGCGTCGGCACCGGAGGAACCATCAGCGGAATCTCGCGCTACATTAAAAACATAAAAGGCAAAAAAATTATTTCGGTAGCCGTGGAACCCCAGGAAAGCCCGGTCATCACCCAGAAACTTGCCGGGCAGGAACTGAAACCCGGCCCGCACAAGATTCAGGGCATAGGCGCCGGGTTCATTCCCGACACCCTGGACCTTTCCGTGGTGGATCGCGTTGAACAAGTGGACAGCGCCGAGGCCGTCGATTTCGCGCGCCGGCTCGCCAGGGAGGAAGGCATGCTGGTCGGAATTTCCTGCGGCGCCGCCGCCGCCGCGGCCGTACGGCTTGCCCATCTGGATGAGTTCGCAGGCAAAACAATCGTCGTCATCCTTCCCGATGCCGGCGAACGGTACCTGTCAACCGTGCTGTTTGAGGGAATCGGCTGATATGATCCCAAGAGGAAGAACGGCTCTCTGAGCCGTCCGCGGAGGCCTCGGAGAGGGCTGCCTATCCTGGGAATGGAGAGAAAGTCCGCGGACGATTCGTGATTAAATCTGCTTGGTTTTATATGTCGGTTTAAGCAACATCAAGAAAAAGGGAGACCATTACCATGAGCATTACAACCCATAAAATTGAAACACTGGCGCTTCATGCCGGGCAGGAACCTGACCCAACGACCTTGTCTCGGGCTGTTCCGGTTTATCGGACCAGTTCGTATGTTTTCAAAAATGCCGAACATGCCGCGAACCTTTTCGGACTCAAGGAACTGGGTAATATCTACACCCGGTTGATGAACCCGACCCAGGATGTGCTGGAGAAGCGGATCGCCGCGCTCGAGGGCGGAGCGGCGGCCCTCGCCGTGGCCTCCGGCACAAGCGCCATTTTCTACTCCATCATCAACCTTTGCCAGGCCGGTGATGAATTTGTCTCAGCCAACAATCTCTACGGCGGAAGCTATACCCAATTCCATGACATTCTTCCCCAGCTGGGGATCAAATGCATATTCGTGGATCCGCGTGATCCAAAGAACTTCGCCAGGGCGATTACACCCAAAACGAAGCTGGTGTATGTCGAGACGATCGGGAATCCCGTCCTTGATGTGGTCGATATTCCTGCGATTGCCAAGGTAGCCCATGACCATGGGCTCCCCTTGGTGGTGGACAGCACCTTCAGCACCCCCTTCCTGCAGCGACCCATTGAACAGGGGGCCGACATCGTGGTGCATTCCCTGACAAAATGGCTGGGCGGTCATGGAGCCGGCATCGGCGGCATTGTCGTGGATTCCGGGAAGTTTGACTGGACCAGCGGGAAGTTCCCCCTGTTGTCCGAGCCGGATGCCAGTTACCACAATATCCGTTTTGCGACGGAGCTTGGGCCTCTGGCGCCATTGGCGTTTATTCTTCGTATGAGGCTGGTACCCTTGAGGAACCTCGGCGCATGCATTTCACCGGACAACGCGTGGTTGTTCTTGCAGGGAATTGAAACCCTGGCGCTCCGAATGGAGCGGCATTGCCAGAATGCCCTGGCGGTTGCGGATTACCTGAAACACCACAAATCCGTTACCTGGGTCCGGTATCCCGGCCTGGTGGATGATCCGTCCCATGGGATTGCCCGCAGAGTCCTCTCACGGGGCTTCGGCGGCATGGTTGTGTTTGGCATCAAGGGCGGGGCGGAATCCGGCCGGAAGTTCATCGACAATCTCAAGCTCTTCTCCTTGCTGGCGAATGTGGGCGATGCGAAAAGCCTGGCGATTCATCCGGCAACCACGACCCATTCCCAACTTACCGAGGAGCAACAGCGTGAGGGTGGCATCACGCCCGAACTCGTACGCCTCTCTATTGGCATCGAGCATATCGATGATATTCTCGCCGATCTGACCCAGGCCCTCAAGGCGGCAGGATGATCGAACCTCATTGTTCAAATAGGGCCAATATCCATGGGCTGGCGCTTGTTTTTCAGCAGGCGGCCAGCCTTTGTGATTTCATTTCAATCGCCCCTGCTGGACAAACCTGGCCGCAGAGCGAGCAGCCTGAACAGGCATTCGAATCGATCTGCGGTTGATCCAGGCACCACGCGACGGCCTGGCACCCGCCGTCGCGGCAGGCATCGACACAGGAGCCGCAGCGACTGCAGCGCGACAGGTCAATCTCAGCCTTGTACTGGAGATCAGTAGGAAGTTTTCCGAAACTGGTGACCGTATCGCGACGAATCCCTGTAAAATCACTCAGGATCCTGAAGCCGTGCCACTCCATGAATGTTTCAAGATCCCTCTTCATTTCCGATACAATGCCGAACCCGCGCAGCATGACCTCAGTACCAACCTGTACCACCGGAGCCCCCAGCAGCATGAACTCCGCAGCATCATACCCGCTAACGATCCCGCCGCACGCCATGACTGGCAGTCCCGGGGACTGACACAGCTCGGCCACGGCCCGCAAGGCGATCGGCTTGATGCCGGACCCGGAATACCCACCATAGCTGGTCATGCCTCCGATATCAGGCCGGGGCCGCAAAGTTTTCAAATCAAACCCGAAAAATGAAGGAACGGTATTGATGGCACAAAAACCGGCGGCACCGGACCGGGCAAGCTCTTCGCCGATGTGCCGGATGTCCGCCACGGCGGCAGTCAATTTGGGGATAATGGGAATCGTCACTTCAGGGCATTCGGCCATCCATCCGGTGATCCGGGCGGCATAGTCCGGATTTTGCCCGATGGCGGCCCCCCTACCACGTTCCGGGCAGCCGTGGGGGCAGGAGAAATTAAGTTCCAGAAGATCTGCCCCCGCATCCTGGCAGCCTTTGGCCAGCGTTAGCCATTCATCCGGTGAATGGGAATCTCCCATAATGCTGCCAATGATCGGATAATCCGGAAAGTCAGCCTTGATGGCGCGAATATCCCGGAACCAATCCTCCGGGGTGTACTCACTCAGCAATTCAAGGTTTTCAAACCCGATGACCCGTCCGCCGCCACGAATTGAGGCAAAACGATTCGCCAGGTTGCGCTCCGGATTGCAACAGAGAGTTTTAATTACCGCTCCGCCCCAGCCTGCCTCAAAAGCGCGCCGAATCATGTCGCCGGTGGCGGTGGGAGGCGCGGAGGCCAGGATGAAGGGATTGGCAAAGGGTATACCCAAATATGTGGTTTGCAATGACACACCGTTTTTCATAACAGGAACGGTGCCACGGGGTGAATCAGAAGGCAAGGATGAAGCAGACTACTATTCTTGAGGTGCGGGAACCATTTCTGGCGAGATACTCCACTCTATCGAAACGCTATTGGGCGCGGCAGCGTGCGGTCAAATCTTGAAGGCTGCCCATGCGAAGCGCAAGAGAACGAGAGCACGGCTATCTGCATCTCAAGATAATCGTTTCTTTTCCCAGCGTCTGACATAGGAACTCCTTACATCTTTCAATGCTATGGCAAACTTGGAGAGAAGAGATGTAACCACTGATTGAGGAAATTAGGGAAATCCTTCACCACATTCGCTTGTCCTCACGCCCTCTCTTTGGCACAGTCCGCCTTTCGAATGAAGCCACAACGTCCAGCCTATGCCTCAAGCAGATCCCGCGCCAAGCCCCTCAAGCCCGCTCAGAGTCACCGCAAGGATCTCATCCGGCTGAACACCAGCGCCCTCCGCAAGAAGGCCCTTCAATCGCACCGAAAGGCCGAGAAGGCGCTCGCCCGTCTCAAGGATCAGCTCAAACGTTATCATGAGCAGGATATTCCCGGCTTCCGCAGTTGGGTTCACCGCACCTTTGGCCACTTGCTGACCCGACAACGTGAACTACAACATGCCTTTGAGGAAAAGAGGACCTTCGTTTACGAGATTCAGGAGATGGCGGATCGCTACCGCCTCTCCGAACTCGACGCCTATCGGAAAGTCCTATGGCGCCGGGCCCACCCTGACGAGGCACAGGAGGAGGATCGACTGTACGAAGAGGCCGAACGCCAGCGGCAGGAGTCCCGCGCTAACGCCAAACAGTCTGGCTCCCGGGATCTTAACGATATCTTTGGCGATGACGCCTTCGAGGACGATCCTGATGACGAGTGGGGCGATATTGACGATTTCTTCGAAACCCTCACCCGGGATAAACTGAAGTCTCGCGATTCCAGTCCTCCTGACCAGAAATCAGTCAAGGAGCTCTACCGCAACATCGTGCGGCAACTTCATCCGGATCGTCACGGCCAGATGACTGACGCCCGCAAGGCGCTATGGCACGAAGCCCAGGAGGCCTACCGACGTCATGATCTGAATGCCCTGCACAGCATCCTGTCGAGGTGCGATTCGGGCGAAGCCGCATTGGGCGATCATAGCCCCGTCTCCCTGATACATCGATTGACTCGCCAGCTCAAAGCAACTGCCCAATCAACCAAAAACGAGATGCGAAACAGGCGGCGGGACGTGGCATGGGATTACGAGACCCGGATCCGAAACCCCCGTTATGTTCAAGATGTGAAAGCGGATCTGCAGGGTATGGTCGATAACCTTCAGTGGAGCCTTGATGAAATTGAAGGTGAACTGGCTCGCCTTTCCCGTCTAGCGACCCGGCAGGCTAGACACCCGGCACGGACTGGCAGGATGTGAGTGATTCGAGAGAACGCACGCCGGAGAGGATTTGGATTCACTGGCGTCACATAACGAGACGTCAGTGAATCAGAAACCCACCCCCTACGCCGCGAGCGTACAGGCCAGATCGGCGGCGGAAGCGGCATCGGGTGCATACCCATCCGCACCAATTTCATCGGAAAATGACTGGGTCACCGGCGCTCCTCCGATCATGATTTTCACCCGACCGGCCAGATCCGAGGCCTTTAACGCGTCAACCACTTCCTTCATATTGGTCATCGTGGTCGTCAACAGGGCGGAGGCCCCGATCAGCGTGGCATTGCTCGCCCGGGCCACCTCGATAAATTTAGGAGCCTCGACATTGATCCCGGCATCAATCACCTTGAACCCGGCGCCTTCGAGCATCATTCCCACAAGGTTCTTACCGATGTCATGGAGGTCGCCCTTCACGGTTCCGATCACCACAACCCCCCGGGGCTCCACCTTGGCGGCCGCCAGGGCAGGCTTGAGAATCTCCATGCCGGCCTTCATGGCGCGGGCCGCAATCAGCACTTCCGGAACATAGACCTCATTCTTTTTGAATTTTTCCCCGATGATACCCATGCCACCCAGCAAGCCCTTGTTCAGGATATCCGCCGCGCCAAAATTTTCATTCAGGGCCTGCTGCACCAATACCTTGACGTCATTGGCCTTGCCCTTCATCAACTGCTCCTTGATCTGCTCCAATACTGTGCTCATACGGTTCTCCTTTTTAGTTCTTATTGCTGGACTCATCACGACAGACATTCATATCAAACTTGGGGGACGTTCATCAACTCCCCACACACGCCCGAATCATCGGAAACTGGGTTTTCATCCCGAGCATGGCCAAATACATCCCATATCCGGAATAGATGGACTTCAACTCCTTCAAGGTCGCCAAAGGATCATACGCGGTCGTTTCGGGAATGGTGTACCCCACGCATTGGGATAACAGGTGCAACTTTTTCGACATCCAGCACTCCACGTACACCGGCAAGCCATACTGCTTCAACCCCACCACCCGTTCATCACGCCCCAGCACCGGCTGCGTACAAATGAATTCAGCGCCCGCATCGATCTTGCGACGCATCTTCTCCGCCTCGTGTTCCTGTGGCTCATAGGGATTGAAAGCCACCCCGAGTGAAAAGACGCCGGGATAGGCTTTGCGGATATAGGCAACCAGCTCCACAGCCGTAATCGAATGACAACTCAGCCCGATGGATTGGGGATTCAGTTTCGGAATACGCTCATTGCCATCGCCCGTAACCACCAGCACATCCCTGACATTCATCCGTGCGGCCGAGTCCAGAATGGCGTGAAGATCCGGCTTGGAATGAAAGGTGTTCAGGTGGATCGACAATTGGCCCGGCTTCACCTCCAGCCCGAGCTCGGGAATGATATCCGTGGCCTGGAAACTGAGCAACCCCATGGGATTGTCCGTGATACAGGCAACATGCCCGGACTCCATGACCAGATTGAATTTCTCGGAAAATTTTTCCAGATCGCCATCCAAGTCCTGGGTGTTCTGTTTGGGTGTCAGAACTTCAATATGGAACCGGTCTTTCTCGATATCCTGCTGTATGGACATAGAATTTTCCTCCTAAAACAATCCCTTCACCCGACCCGTTTCGACATCGATGTCGATGTTATTAAACGCCGGTTCAGACGCCGTTCCCGGCATGAGTTTGATATCGCCCGCCACCGGCACCACAAAACCGGCCCCGCGATAGACCAACAGGTCGCGAATCGGAAGTGTCCACCCCTTCGGACGTCCCTTCAGCTCCGGATCATGCGAAAGACTCAGGTGGGTTTTCACCATGCAGGTTCCCATGGCCGCCGTTTCCGGATCCGCCTCAAACCGCTTGGCCTTCTCCAGGGCCACCTCACTGAACGACACCCCATCGGCCCCGTAAATCTCCTTTGCAATCAATTCAATTCGCTGACGATGCGGCATGCGGAGATCGTACAGGAACTTGAAGTTGCTCTTCTCGTTTGCCGCCGCAATCACCGCCTCGGACAATTCACGAGCCCCTTCGCCGCCCTTAAGCCAGTGTTGTGAAAACGCCATGTAGGCCCCGCTCTGCTCGGCCACCTTCCGCACCAGTGCGATTTCGGCCTCCGTGTCGGTATGGAAACCGTTCAGACACACCACCGGACGCACCCCGGATTTCTTGACGATTTCGATGTGGGCAATCAGGTTTTCGCACCCCTTCTCAAGCAGGCCGAGGTTCTCCTTGACATACGCCTCGTCCAACTTCACGCCGGGCTTCACCGCCGGACCGCCCCCATGCATTTTCAGAGCCCGCACCGTGGCCACCACAACAACGGCATTGGGCTTCAATCCGGAAAACCGGCATTTCAAGTTCCAGAATTTCTCAAACCCGATGTCGGCCGCAAAACCGCTTTCGGTGACATGGTATTCCGAGAGCCGTGTGCCGATCTCGTCGGCAATAATTGAACTCTGGCCAATGGCAATGTTGGCAAAGGGACCCGCATGCACAAAAATCGGCTGTCCCTCCACCGTTTGCACCAGGGTGGGATTGATGGCATCCACCAACCAGGCCGCCATGGCACCATCCACCTTGAGATCGGCCGTCGTCACTTCGCCGCCATCCCGATCATAGGCCAGTACCATTTTGGCCAGGCGCTGCCGGAGATCGCGGAGATCCTTGGAAACGGCCAGGATGGCCATCACTTCACTGCCCACGGAAATCTGAAAGCCGGAATCCATCTCGAATCCGTCCATCTTCCCCCCCCGCCCGATGGTGATTTGGCGCAAGGCCTGGGCGCAGAAATCAATGCACCACTTCACCATGACCCGCTGGGGATCCACATTCAGGCGCCGGATGCCTGTTCGGGCAAGGCGGGCATCGTCATAATTGCGCTCATGCTGCATACGGGAAGTCAGGGCCACCATCGCCAGGTTATGCGCATTGGTGATGGAATCAATGTCGCCGGTCATGCGGATGGAGAATGGCGCCAGGGGAATGCACTGGGAAATTCCACCCCCGGCAGCCGATCCCTTGATATTGAAGGTGGGGCCGCCGCTGGGTTGCCGGATGGCACCGGAAACGCTCTTGCCTAAAACGGATAAGCCTTCCACAAGGCCTATGGTGGTGGTCGTTTTACCCTCGCCCAGAGGCGTGGGAGTAATGGCGGTGACATCGATGTACTTGCCGGCGGGACGGGACCGGATGCGATCCATCACCATGCGCTGATCCACCTTCGCAAGGTGCCGCCCCATGGGAATCACTTCACTCTCCAAAAGCCCCATCTCCGTCGCCAACTGCATCGTCGGCTTCATGAACGGTTCCGCCGCCTCGGCGATCTGCCAGTCTTTCATCTTTGTCGGATCCAACACGGGTCGCTTCATGACTCACTCCCCTCTTTGAGAATTCAAATCTCGATCAGCCTTGCCCTTTTGACAACAATTATCTTGCACAATGCGGCTATATTGTTGGATATTCTGGCAAGATGAAGTCGGACACAGGCGTCAAAATCAACCATCTTCTGAATGAGATCGGGGACCTTACCGGGCAAGGCTCGCTTTATCAGGGACTGTATGATCAGGATCTTCTGCTGAGCAACAAGGTCTGCGCCTTCTGCCGGCACGCCCTGTCCCATCCCGTGGCCGCCAGCCTATGCCGAGTCGCCTGCCGCAATGCCACCGTTCATGCGATGGCCTCGGGGGAACCCAACTTTTATCGCTGTTGGGCTAATCTTCTCTTCATCTCCATCCCCGTCGCCCCCCACAACAAATGCTGCGGCGGGGTTGAACTCGGCGGGTTCTGTATCGCGGGGGAGGAAATCGACATACGGGATGCCGTGATCCAAGTGACCCGGGCCTGGCCCAACACGGATCCCAAATCATTCCTGAAACACATCCCCTCGCTCTGCCAGATCACCCCGAGTGCCCTGCGGGGACTGGGCACGCTCACTCTGGAAACCTCTTTGTCATCCGGTCTCAACTCAAGCGCATTTTTTAAGCGTTTGAACGAGAAGTATCTTCAGCAACGCCGGATTGCAGAAGCATTCGCGGACATCCGGAAGCAGGAGACCACCCCCCCGGATATTCTCGGCGACACCTATCAACTGCTCGCGTTCCTCAATCAAAAGGACAAGCCCGGGGCAATGGCGTTCGTCTCCAAATACCTTGCCAAACTCCTGATGGCCAGCAACTGGGATCAAACCAAACTCAAGGCACATGTCAGAGTTCTTCTGGCCGTGATGACCAGCCAGAAAATCCTGGAAGGCACCCCCTGGCCGGTGGCAACCAGTCGGGAAATGCGCCAGATGCTTAGGCTGGAGCATGCCGCAACCACCGAAGAGAGTTGTTACGAAGTCGCCGAATGGATCCAGGACTATTTCTCAGGAACGGCCCCCACCCCTCAGGACACCACCCCCCTGCCGGAGCGCGTGACGGACTGGCTTCAGTCCCACTTCCAGGATCGCGTTACCCTGGCTACCGCCTCACGCGCCATCGGGGTCAGCGCCTCCACCCTGGTGCATCGACTGCGCCGGGAAGCCGGAAAAACCTTCAAGGAGCTACTCTCGGAAATTCGCCTTTCCGAGGCCAAAAAGCTCCTCGCCACCACATCGCTTGGAATCAGTGAAATCGGAGCCAGTTGCGGTTTTTTTGACCAGAGCCATTTCACCCGCGAGTTCAAACGCGCCATCAACCTCACCCCCGGCGAGTTCCGGAAACTGCTCCGCGTCCCGGACGAGGCTCTGCTCCAGACCGGCCTGCAAAATCTGGACGAAACCGCCCCGCTGGCTACCCCTTCGAAACCAAAAGGCCGTCCACACCCTTTGACAGGCTCACGCGCTTCCGTAATGAAAAAGGCTCATCGGTCAGAGTCCACGACAGGACCAGGCCGAAAATCAAAAATCCGGCGCCAATCAAAAAAGACATCGGCCCGGCCTGCTGCCCATAATGATCTTTCAGCCAGGCCACGATCTGCGGGCCGACAATCCCGGCGGCCGACCAGGCGGTGAGAATACTGCCATACACCACCGGCATCCGCTTCCCCCCGAACACATCCAACACGAAAGCGGGCATCGCCCCGAACCCACCGCCGTAACACAGCAGGACATAACACACCAGCACCGCAAAAAGCCAAGGGGTCTCCACTTTGGATAAAACCAGGAAGGCCAGTCCCTGGGTCGCCAACATCAACCGGAAAACGTGGATACGACCGATACGATCCGAGAGTCCACCCCACAAAAAACGTCCCAGTCCATTAAAGAGGGAACTCACGGCAATCAGGGTTGCCCCGGCAGAAACCAAGGATGCCGCCGACAGGGAGGAATTTCCTTTTTTGAGCAATTCCTGAAGCAGCGGCGACTGAAACCCGATCACGGCGATCCCGGCGACAATGTTGCAGAAAAAAACACCCCACATTACCACGAATCGCCGCGACACCAAAACCACCCGGTTCGCAGCCGCCTCGTCACTGCCAGAGGACACCGCGGGGACGGGCGGAGAATACCCGGCCGGAACAAATCCTCCCGGAGGATTGCAGAGCACCGCGCCGCAGCCCATGGTCGCCACCAGGAAGAAAAGACCCAACAAGGAGAAAACAAAAACAAGATTACCCCCCGTGACGGCCATTAATATCGGGGCCAGCACCTTGCTCATCACCATGGCGCCCAGCCCGAACCCCATGACCACCATTCCCGTGACGAACCCCTTCTTGTCGGGAAACCACTTGGCGACCGTCGCCACCGGGGTGACATAGCCAAGCCCGAGCCCCACCCCTCCCACAATGCCATACCCAAGATAGAGCAGCACGAGTGACTCAAGATGCAAGGCAAGGGCCGCTATCAGCGTGCCGCCCCCGAAGAGAAGCCCGCCCAGACTGGCCAGGCGACGGGGCCCGTACTTTTCGAGATTCATCCCACCCCAGGCCGCCGCCAAACCCAGAAAACAAATGGCCAGGCTGAAAACCCAGCACACCTGGGTATTGCTCCAATGATAACGGGTCATCAGGGGGATCTGGAAATAACTCCAGGCATAAACCGAGCCCAGGCAAACCTGAAGACAGGTCCCGGAAACGGCAATCCACCATCGCTTCACATCGGAAGGCATAAGGATCCTGATTTAGCAAACCGAGCAGGACATGAAAGCGGCCACTTTTCGCGCAATCACCTCTTTGTGCTCATGTACACAAAGTACATCACATTCCGTCCCCAGCATAAAGGGATGGGCCTTCTCCCTCATGCGGGTGGCTAGATCACGAGCCATCTCTGTCAACTGATCAACCGTGATGAGGGAGTCGGACATGAACTTCTTGGAGGGAAGATTTCCATAGAGAACCGTGTCCTTCGACACCAGATCCGCAGCCTCCCACAAGTTCACGGGACTGCCAAAGCTGAACACCTCGGGATGCAGCGTATTGAGCTTCCGGATCATCTCGGGCGTCAACGAGCCGCAATCATGGAATATCAGGGCCGCCCCTCGGTCTGCCACAAGCTTGCGCATCACCGCATTCGGGGCCAGCACAAACCGGTCATAGATATCCGCCCCCTCCTCCATCTGCTTGGGCGAGAGGTAAACGGTATTGGCCGCCGGCTCCGCCACAATGATCGTCTTGGCACCGGCATCCAACTGGGATTCAATGGCGCGAAGAACCACCGCCAGGGCCAGGTCGAGACAAACCTCGACCGCCTTGACCTCGGGATCGTCGTCACCCGTCACGCCCGAACCCGCCAGAAAAATGGGAGTGATGGGATCAGCCAGCAACTTGGTCATCAGCGAGAAAGGCCCGATGGAAATCCCCATGGGCAGAAGGGTCGAATGGGCCGCCACATAGCGGATGGCATCATTCCTCGCCTCCATCCTGGGACTGAGCGCCCCCTTGATCCGGGATCTGAATTCGGCCACCAGGGCATCCGAAGGACACCCGTGAAAATGATACACCGGACGATCCGCCGCAGGAATCCCCATCAGGGAAAGAAGATGATCCTTCTCCAGCATCAAATCCATGTGAGGCATCACAATCGGACTCTTGTAGAATGCAGCCGCCTCCAACAGCACCTTCCCCATCCGCTCTCCATCATCAAGAATGGCATTCACATCGGGATACTGATGCAGGATCATGTCGACGCCAATCGGCACTCGAACGTCTTTCCGGGTCAAATCAATGAAATACTGGCGGTTCATCATGGGTCTCCTTAATTGCGTTGTGGAGGCCCAGAATGCCCCGTTCGAAAAATTTATTATTGTATGTTTTGGCTCGACTATTGGACAATTCAGCAAATTAAGCCGACCCCTTTAAAGGTCGCTCGGGGCAATAATCGTCATTCAGTCCAGCCCGGAATGGGCGTACAGTAAGCGGACACTGACACGTTCTCGGGCGAATTCCCCGACGCCATAACGGTGAACGTCTTGCCGTTGGCCAGCTTCAGGCTAACCCTGTGGAACAGAGGACTTCCCATCATATAGTCGCCGGACGCGGGGTTCTCCCCGAAGTTCGACAAGGGTGCAAATTCCCGCAAAGGGGGTGTTTTTTTTCGTCACAAGGCAAGGCTTCCCTGAAGCGGGGAATTAAGATTCACCACCCGTCCCGACCTCTGGCGAGTCCTTTCTATTACCCATAAGTCGAGAGGAAGATCTCACCACTAATTAGTGCGAATCAGCGCGGATTAGTGGTGAAGTCCTTCTTCTGGGAGGTACTTGTGGGTAACAGAAAGCAAACGAAGCGGGTGGTGAATCCGAATTCCCCGGTTCATTGGTCAACGCCTTTGGTTGACGCGCATGCGTAGCGTTGTAGCAGGCAACGGCGCCTCAGCCGAAGGCGTCGGCAAATGCGTCCAACTCCACGGGAGTCATGCCCAACCTGGCCCCCCACAGTCTCCATTCCGAGACCGCTGCGGCGACTTGGCCAATGATCGCATCGCTTTGAGTGGGCTTAATCCGGAAGTAAGGCGCCTCGGAACGTAATGCGTCGAGGGATGCATCCGGGCCCGTGCGAGGGGAAATCCAAGTCTTCAACTCACGAACACGATCGGGAAAGGGGTTGAGGTCGAAGGCCGGGGCCAGGCGCCACTGGCCGTGGCCGACATGCAGAAAACCGTGGTTGTGCAGGTGATCATCGACAGTGTTGATCAGGATCGAGAAGGCAATACGTCTGTAGAGTTCTTCAATATCGCACTGGGCATTACACCCGTGAACGCGGAGAGCGTCGACGATCTCGGCATAAGTGTGCTCAGCAGGATCATCTCGCTCAACGCCAAGCAGCGTCGCTGCAGAGACGTAGGGAATGCGGCCACCCTCGCTCGTGCGATCGAAGCGGCGGATCAGCGCCACGGGCAGGTCTTCACTCATGACCAGACGGGCTTCAGCCGCCTGGATGCCTGCGTGTTTCGCAAGCTGGAGGGCCAGTACTTCCCCTTTTGTGACAGCCCGCTGGTCGGACACACTGGGAAACTTTCCGATCGCCAGTTGGCCATCGACATCCCGGAGAGAACATTTCGGACGGAGGCCACCCAGGGAGGTGGCACGGCCACGCAGGTAGACCAGGTCTTTCGCTGTCTCTGTGCTTGTCTCAACAGCCTGGGACGAAGCAATCAGTTGCCGCAGTTCAAGCAGAGGCGGGGTGCGGCGCCCACCCTCTGTGAATGATCCCTGAAAGATCCCCTCCTCATCCCGGAACCGTAGCGCTCCAACGCGACTCTCGTCATCGACAGCAAGAAGAAAGTCCAGTTCCCCGAGAACATTGATCGTAGCCGGTTGATTCCGCTCCCGTGTTCCCTCGCGCCGCTTTGCATGATCGCGAAGGATAACGCGACGCCCCCAGCCGTCAGGCTCAGTATCGGCAATGGCGCCATGGAAGAGTGAGCCGTCCCCGTGACGGGCATGGAATTGGAACCCGCTCACGAGCGGGAGCATGGGATCAATAGAGAATCGATCTTGATAAACCAACCACCCAGGAATGTAAGCGAACGCCGCGCTCTCGCGGCGGCCCTGCCGGTCGTAGCGCAGTTCACCGAGGGGAGATGCCTCAGCCCCCAACAGTACCTGGATTTGTCGCTTCATCACACGCCTCTTGGAATCGGAACATGTCGGGGAGTCCTCACCCGTTTTGGCAGATGCTCGACTTCAAGCAATAGGCCTTGCTCATCATTGCGTTGATCAACCAACCCGGCCAATGGCGTGCCGAACCCGAGCACAAATAAGGCCTGGGCATAAGCCCCCATTGAAACGGTGGCGTCGCCCTTCTCCATTCGTAGCCATGTGGATTTTGACACCCCAAGTCGTTCACACATCATTGACCCCGTCAGGCGCCTCTTGCGCCGGGCAATAGAAAGGTCGGCGCCAAACTTCACCAGCGATCGTCGCACATGCTGCGGCAAGACATTATTGACCTCTGACTTCATATAAATAATGATACATAATGATTTATATTCGTCAATGATTTATATATGAAGATTAATATCACGGATTGCGACAACGATGCTTGCCGAATTGACAGTTAACCAGAATAATAATTTCCAGAGCTTTTTCAAGTCTTCAAGCGAGCGGCCCTATGTCTCCGCAACCAGGCGCCA
>CAIZMS010000307.1 GCA_903934155.1 uncultured bacterium
CCTTCTTTTTCAGCCCGGGTGGCGAAATGGCAGACGCAAGGGACTTAAAATCCCTTATCCGCAAGGGTGTGTGGGTTCGAGTCCCACCCCGGGCACCACTCCTATTCCGTCTTTCGGAATTTCGCATAGATCGACACACACCACACCGTGCTGAGAGCCAGCAACATCGCCAAGCTAAACCAGACATGGTTCAGCTTGGTCGCTGCGCCGAGGTGCACCTGAAACGACTGATGCGCAAGGTCCAAAAAGAAAATCATAAAACACGATCCGAACCACAAAAGACGAGCCTGCATGAAGATGAACGTTTGTTCGCGTCTCTCTGGCGCGAGCCAGTATTCCTTATGGGGAAGGCTAATCAGTGAGTTCGGAATCTTTTTCAGGGCAAGCCCGCAAACGAGAATAATCGCCGCCTCGAAGGAAATCGTAACCAAATGCATGATCAGGAATTGCCGCTTGCTGCCCCATGCATCCGGTTGACCAGAGGCGCCAAAGTGCTGGGCCACCTGTTCCGGAAGACATGGATAATAGCACAGGGCATGCACCACACAGACGATGTAAAGGAGAACAAAAACACCCATGGCTGTTTTCTGATTATTCATCGTCAGAATCCTCCCCCGGGGCACCCACTGTGAACCGCTCAATAATTCGCAGGTACCAGTTCAAAGAATGACTGGGGATGATCGCATACCGGACATTTCGCCAGGGCTGCTGTTCCTTCGTGAACAAACCCGCATTCCCGGCAACGCCACTTGACCTTCGTCTCCTTCTTGAAGACCTTGCCCTCTTCCAGATTTTTCAGAAGGGCCAGATAGCGTTCCTGGTGTTCCTTTTCAATCTTGGCAATGTTTTCAAACAGGCGGGCAATGACATCAAACCCCTCCGCACGCGCCTCCTTGGCCATCCGGGGATACATCTGGGTCCATTCCTCGTGCTCTCCCCCTGCTGCCGCCTTCAGGTTGGCCAGCGTATCGCCAATCCCGCTGAGCGCCTTGAAATGCAACTTGGCATGGGTCTTTTCCTGATCAGCCGTCTCCAGAAAAAGGGCCGCAATCTGCTCGTAGCCCTCTTTCTTGGCCACCGAGGCGAAATAGGTGTACTTGTTCCGCGCCTGCGACTCCCCCGCGAACGCTTCCTTCAGATTCTTCTCCGTCTTCGAACCGATTAATTCTGTCATGATAGTTCCTCCTTTATTTTTAGGATGTAAGACTCTACAACGAACTGAGCAATTTGTGAACACCAGAGAATGAAAATAAGTTACCATCCCCGTTTCTCATGCCCTTGAAAGACCAGATCAAGTCACTCGCCTCAGTCCTCGGCTATCATGCCTGCGGTATCGCTGGCGTGCACCCCTTTGAGGATTACCGAACCAGCCTTCATGAACTTGCGCAGCGTTTCCCGGAATCCGCGGAGCTGTGTCGTCGAATGGAACGACGTGCGGAACCCCTGAGAATGAATCCCTGGGCCCGGTCCATCGTGGTCTGCGTCCGTCGTTATGGGAAATATGCCATTCCTGAATCGGTGGCCAATCATATCGGCCGAAACTATCTCTGCGACCGGCGCATCCCGAACTGCCCCGACACCCTGATGCCGAAACGCATGAAAGAGGGTATGGCGTCCTTGGGAATGCGGGTGCGGACCGGCGGCGTCCCGTCCCGCGAGGCCGCCGTGCGGGCCGGAATCGTCCAGATCGGGAAGAACGGATTTGCCTACGCGCCCGGGTGCGGCTCCTGGATTAACATCGAGGCATGGATGGTGGACACGCCTCTGGAGCCTGACCTCCCGGCCACCACGGCACCCTGCCCTGAGGGATGCCATGCCTGCCTCGATGCCTGTCGCACCAAGGCCCTGGCCGCACCCTATGTCACCCGAATCCACCACTGCATCGCCTATCTGACCTATGAGGCGCCGGAACCGATACCGCCGGAGCTGGAAGCTAAAATGGGCCCCTGGATCTACGGGTGTGATGATTGCCAATGGGTGTGCCCCATGAATCAGGACCAGTGGAACGCTACTGAACCCGCACCCTGGATCACCGGGGTAGCTGACGCTTTAACCCCCAAGGCTCTCGCCGTCATGGATCAGGAAACCTATGCCAAGGTGGTTCACCCCCTCTTCGGCTACATCCCTCTGAACAATCTGAACCGATGGCATGCGAACGCCAAAAGGGTTTCCGAAAAATGAATGAATTGATGAAATAAACGGGGAATGATATTTTGAATCCCTTTTCGCCATGAACACGCCGACAATTCCGCAAAACTCGCCAAGCACCCTGCCGCAACGCATCCAGACCGGCATCGGCCATGTTCATTTCGCCGGTATCTGCGGCATCGGCATGGCCGGCCTCGCCATCCTGCTTAAGTCCCGCGGCTTCACGGTATCGGGTTGCGACCTGATGATCAATAAACTCGCGGGCTGGCTCCGGGAACGGGACATCATGGTCGTTGAACGCCATTCCCCTACCCATCTGACCGCTGATGTCCAATGGGTTGTCCGTAGCGCGGCAGTTCCCGAGACATCCGAAGAAATCCAAGCGGCGATATCGCGAGGAATTCCTGTCTTCAAACGGGGTGAGGTGCTGGCCGCCCTGCTGGGGGAAACCTCTTTCGTGGCGGTCGCCGGAACCCACGGCAAAACTACCACATCCTCCTTCATTGCCCAGATCCTGACCCTGACTGGCCGCGCACCTTCCTTCTGTATCGGCGGCGAGGCGGGACCCCTGGGCGGGGTTGCCGGAATCGGAACGGGAGGCATCACCGTGGTCGAGGCCGACGAAAGTGACGGCACGCTCGCCCTGTATTCCCCGGATATTGCCGTGGTCACCAATGTCGAGTTCGACCATATGGAACATTTCGAGGGGATCGACGCTTTTGAAGAATGTTTCCGGACATTCATCCGCCAAACGCGTCGCCGGATCCTGTACTGCGTTGATGATCCCCGTGCCGCCAAAATCTGCGGAGCCCACCCTCATGCCGCCTCATTCGGATTTTCCAAGGAGGCCGACCTGCGGGCCGAGCCCCTGCGGGAAACCGCCTCCGGAACAGAGTTCCGGCTGACACGGGCGGGAACCCCGCTTGGACTCTTTACCGTTCCCGCACCCGGCCGTCACAATGTTCTGAATGCCCTGGCCTGTCTGGCCGTTGGCCTTGAGCTGGAAATCCCCCTGTCGCTGCTCCAGGGGGCGATGGCCAAAGTAGCCCTGCCCCGCCGTCGGTTCGAGCGGATTATTGACCGTGCCGATCTCGTTGTCATTTCCGATTATGCCCACCACCCCTCCGAAATCGCCGCCTTGGTCACTGCCACCGGCCACCTCCACCGGCCGCGCAGCCTGGCGGTGTTTCAGCCCCATCGCTACACCCGGACCCGTGCTTTGGGCCCCGACTTCCCGCCCGCTTTCAAGGGACTGGACGAAGTGGTATTGTGCCCGGTCTATGCCGCCTCGGAGCCCCCGCTCGCAGGAGGATCCATCTGGGACCTGTACGCCCTTTGCCGCAACCCTCCGGACTTGAACATCAAGGTCGCCTCTTCCCTCCGCAACGCCTGGGACTATTCTCGAGGCCAATTGCAAATCGGCGATGCGTTTCTGGTCATCGGCGCCGGCGACGTGGAACGCATTGCCGGCTGGGCGCGTGACGATCTGGGCCGAAAGCGCATCGAGGAACTCGCCAGCCCTGTGAGCCGGGCCATCCGCGAAATTGACCTGCAGTCGACCCTGATCAAGGGTCGTGAACCACTGGCCCATCGCACCACACTGGGCGTCGGGGGACATGCCGATCTCTGGATGGAAGTCGCCAACGAAGATGACCTCCTCAAAATCGCGAAATGGACCCGCGCCGCCATGATCCCCTTCCAGATCCTGGGCGGCGGCAGTAATGTTCTCATCAGTGACCTCGGCGTGCGGGGTGTTGTGGCTCGCCTGGCCGGGGAGCCCTTCCGTCGCATCTCGGAACGCGAAAAACTCGTGGTGGCAGGCGCCGGAACACCCCTGACGAAACTTCTAACCTGGTGTGCGGATCAGGGTTTGGCTGGACTGGAATTTCTTGAATCTATTCCCGGCACCGTCGGCGGTGCCGTCAAGGGCAATGCCGGCGCCTGGGGAAAATCCATCGCCGACACCCTGGCCTGGGTGCGTTTCATTGACCGCGATGACCGGATAAGCCTGATCCATCGCCACGATCTGGACTTCGGCTATCGCTCCTGTCCGGCCTTGCGAGACCAGATCATCCTCGAAGCCGCCTTTCAGCTTACGCCCGGCAATCCTGACACGATACTCCGGGAACGAACGGAACTGGCGCAACGCCGCGTCTGGATGAAAGGACTTCGGTCCGCCGGCTCGATTTTCAAAAATCCACCCGGCGGCTTTGCAGGACAATTGATCGAACAGGCCGGCTTCAAGGGATTCTCCGTGGGGGGCGCCTCAATTTCCTCGCACCATGCCAACGTCATCGTCACGACCCCGCTCGCCCGGGCTTCCGATGTCATGGCCGTACTCGAAATCACCCGGGCGGAAGTCCATCGCCAATCCGGAATCCGGCTGGAAACCGAAATCCAGATTCTGGAATAAACCGACGATTCCGATGATGCAGTTCAGCGAAAATCATGCTAGGTTAAGTCCGCAACAGGAAAGAAAGGACATCCATGACCTTGAAAGAACTGTCTCGTAATGAGCAACTCGCCCTTGTGGCCCTGACGGAAGTAGCCGTTATCAGCGATCGCACCATTACCGATGCTGAGGTGGCTCAGATCGAGGATATCGTCGATGAACTGGGAGACGACACCTTTCAGGAACTGGCTGATGAGGCAGAGAGCCGCTTCCCCGACCGGAGCTCCCTCAAGGCCTTTCTGAAAACCATCACCAATCCTGACGCGCGCGAGCTCATCCTAGGAACCATTCTCTCCGAAACACTCGCCGACACCCTTCCGCATGAACAGGCTGAATTCATGGACTGGTTGGCTCGGGAGTGGACCATCCAGATCAAGGTGAGTGGAATCCTGAACGAAACCCAGGAGGGATGATCCCCATGTTTCGTCGATTCCCGCTCCTGAAACTGGCCTTACTAGCCCTTCTTTCAACAGCGACTTCAGTCCGCTCAGGCGAGGCCACATCCTTCCGCTATGGAGTGGATGAGCGTGTCCGGTGGGAGTATTTCGACCACATCCCAAGCAAGGTGGATGTGCCAACCTATAGCCGGAATGGCGAAAATGACTATTTCCGGTTCCGGACCCGGCTATGGTCCGAACTGGATCTTCGTCCCTCGGTCACCGCCCGGGCACGGATCGTCAACGAAAGCCGGGCCTGGTTGTATCCCGACATGACTGAAAAACTTCAGCGCTCCTCCTCGGAATGGCCTGATGAGTGGGTTTTCGACAACCTCTACCTGGAAGCCCGGGACTTGCTCAACAAGAGTATGGATGTCCGCGTTGGCCGTCAGGATCTCCTATACGGGAACGGCCGGGTCATTTTCGACGGAACTCCGGGCGATGGCTCACGAACGCTTTATTTCAATGCCATCAAGGCAACCCTCAAATCAATTCCGAACTCCCAGCTGGATTGCTTCGGCCTCTACAACTCACCGGAAGACCAGTGGGCCATCAACGGGGCCCAGCGGGACCTGTCGGCTTTCTCCAAGGCCCCTGAGGGAGTCACTGAAAGCGGAGCTGGACTGTACCTGATCAATTCAGCACTCGAAAAACTTCCCTTTGAGGCGTACCTGATCCATAAGCGGGAAAGCGGCTACAGCCAGCCGGTGAAGCCCAATGCCTCGGGCACCTTTGCCGCCCCTGCCTTTGCCTGGCAAACTCTCGACACCTCGGCCGGGGTCTTACGGAATCCCGATTTTGAAATTGAGACCGCCGGATTCCGGCTGATGCCGGTGTTTAATGAAACCCTGACCGGCAATCTGGAAGTTGCAGGCCAATACGGCACCCATGGCGATACCGAGATGCACGGGTTCATGGTTGACGCAACTCTCGCCCAAACGCTTTCCGCCACCCCCGCCACCCCGACCTTGAAAGCCGGACTCTATCTGCTTTCCGGCGACAACCCCAATACGACCTCTGACGAAGGATGGAATCCCCTCTGGTCGCGTTGCCCCCAAAGCAGCGATTTGCTTTCCTTTGCCTACGATGCCGAGCAATCCGCCTTCCGATGGTCCAACCTGATTGACCCCAACCTCAGCCTCTCCATTACCCCCACCAAACGGACCAAGACCACCGCCACCATCCATTATTTGGCGGCCTTTGAGGCGGACGGGAACGGCGGGGGGCGGGAACGCGGATGGATGGGCCAATTACGGCAGGACTTCGTTGTGGCCGAAAATGCACTCCGCCCGAAGGATAAGCTGGCAACCTACTTCCTGGTTGAATGCCTGGAGCCTGGAAACTATTACAAACAAAAGAACACCGCCCTCTTTGCCCGGTGGGAAATCCTCTATACCTTTTAATATGCGAATACGCGACACCATGGATGCGCTGACGAGCGGCTTGGCCGTAACCGTTGATGCCCTGGCCATTTTCGGCGGATTTGCCGCGGCGATCTGGCTCCGTTTCTACAGCGGACTCATCGGCGTGGACAGCTGGCCGCCAAACCTGTGCTTTCTCTACGGCTGGGGTGCCGCCATTGCCACCCTCATCTTCCTTTTTATATTTCGTTCCCTCGGACTTTATATCCGCCCCCAACTCGGAAGCTTTCCCGGCAAAATCCCAAGGCTCATCCGGGCCATTGGGGTCGGAATCCTTCTGACCACGGCATTGGCTTTCGCCTTCCGGACAGACCCGCCCATCTCGCGTCTCACGATCGGGCTCTCTTTTCTGGCCATTGCGATCATGGTCATGCTGGAGCGGTATCTTCTGTTCAGATTCGAAATCCGGCTTGCCCGCCGGGGGCACCAGTCCAAACGCATTCTTATCGTGGGAACGGACTATGTTGCCGCCCACCTGAAACGCGGGCTCGAGGCGGATCCCCGCCTGCGGTCAAAGGTTGTGGGATTCATCAAATCCGGCAACGGCCAACCGGACTCCTCCTTGCCCGACTATCTGATCCGCGGCGAACTTGAGGATCTCGACACCATCCTCGACTCCCATCCCGCAGACCAGATCATCCTGAGCGACAGCAATATCGGCCATCAACGGGTTTTGGAAATCATCCTCGCCTGTGAACGCAACATGATCACCTTCAACATGGTACCCGACATGTTCCGGATCATGACCGGCAGCATGGATATGCAGACCATCGACGACATCCCCCTTCTCGGGGTTAGCCGGTGGCCACTGGACTACTTCTGGAACCGAACCCTGAAACGCATGGAGGATATCTGCGGCGCCTTTGCAGGCCTCCTGATCATCGCCCCCTTCCTCGCTTTCGTAGCCCTCCTGGTGAAGCGTTCCTCGCCCGGCCCCGTGTTCTACAAACAGAAACGGTGCGGCGAAAACGGGCGGGAATTCAGCATCTACAAACTCCGCACCATGCGAACCGACGCCGAAAAGGAAACGGGGCCCGTCTGGACGGTTGAAAATGATCCCCGCCGGACCCGCATCGGGTCATTCCTGAGAAACACCAACATTGACGAACTGCCCCAGCTCTGGAATGTGCTCCGGGGCGACATGAGCCTGGTCGGCCCGAGACCGGAACGTCCGCACTTTGTGGAGAAGTTCAAGGACGACATTGACCGTTACATGCGACGCCATGTCTCCAAGCCGGGCATGACCGGTTGGGCCCAGGTCAACGGGCTTCGAGGCAACACCAGCATCGAGGAACGGATCAAGTACGACCTCTATTACCTGGAAAACTGGTCCCTGTCCTTTGATTTCAAAATCCTGATCCGCACCCTCACGGCACGCACAAACGCCTACTGATCGTGAATGTTCTAAAATTGACAATCATTCCCGCCTTCCTCGCATGCCTTCTCCTCGCAGGCTGCAAGCCTGCCCCACTCCCTCCTGCCCGTGACGGGTTGCCCCGTGTCGTCTCACTGGCCCCGAATCTCACGGAAATAATCTGCGCCATCGGGGGGGCAGGCCAGCTTGTCGGGCGCAGTTCAGCATGCGATTACCCCCCGGATAAAGTGAGCCCCATTCCGGTTATCGGGGATTTCGGCGTCCCATCCCTGGAGCGGTTGCTGGCGGTCAAGCCGGAGGCGGTTTTTTATTCCGACCTAGCCGACCTGACGCTGGATTCGAAACTCAGAAAAATCGGGTTGAATCCAGTTCATATCCCCTGTGCACGACTCGACGACATCCCGCCCGCGATCATCCAATTGGGCCGGGATCTACGCCGGGAATCGGAAGCCAACCTTCTGGCGAGCCGCCTCAAACAGCAAATCGAAGTCTGCCGTGCCGCCCCGCTCGCGCCCCACCCGCCCCGGGTTCTGGTGCTGATCTGGAACGATCCCCTGACGGCAGCGGGCCGAAACACCTTTATCTCCGACCTCATTACCCTGTCTGGCGGCCGCAACATTGGCGACGAGATCAACCGCGATTATTTCCCGGTGTCGGGGGAATGGGTTCTTGACCGGAACCCTGACATCATTTTCTGCTTCTTCATGGCTGGCAAGAAATCCGTCAAACAGCAGATCCTTCAGCGCCCGGGCTGGGAACGCGTCACCGCCATCCGGGACGGCTGTGTTTATGACGGATTCGACAACAATCTCGTCGTCCGCCCCGGCCCCCGGGTCATGCAGGGTTTTGACCTGATCCATCCCGTCATTCTGAACAGGAAGGGGCGCCATGAATAGCCGGCGGAATTTTGGACTGGTGATCGGCCTGGCTCCGCTGATCCTGGGACTATGCGTCCTGATGGGGCCGTCGGGCATTGGACTACCCGACATTCATGTGCAGCGCGACATTCTGATTTTGCGTCTATCCCGGGTACTGGCCGGCTTCATTATCGGGGCTGCCCTCTCCTGTTCCGGCGTGGTCTTCCAGGCCGTGCTGCGTAATCCGCTCGCCGAACCCTATGTTTTGGGAGTGAGCAGCGGGGCTGGCCTGGGCGCCGCACTAGCCATCCTGACGGGCTTTGCAGGCGCATTCACCACCGCACTCCCGCTCTGCGCCTTCCTGATGGCGGTCGTCACGCTGGCTATTGTGTACGGCCTGTCCAGCCACAGCTCCACTCCCTCTCTCTACGGTCTGATTTTGAGCGGGGTGATCGTCAGCGCCGTATGCTCCAGTCTCCTGATGTTCATCATTTCGGCTACCTCGCTCGAGGGAATGCACAATATCCTGTGGTGGATGCTGGGAAACCTCGATTTGCCTTCCGATCCGGTTCTCGGGCTTAGTGCCGTGTTGGTGGCAGCCGGATGTGCGGGGCTATGGCTGATGGCACGGGAACTCAATGCCCTCACGCTGGGGCATCAGATGGCACATCATCTCGGCATCCGGGTCAAGGCGGCAATCCTTGCCGCCCTGCTACTGGCCACCCTCCTCGCCGCCACCGCCGTGGGAGTCGCCGGACTCATCGGATTCGTCGGCCTGATGGTTCCGCACATCATGCGTACCCTCGTGGGTTCCGACCACCGTCGTTTAATTCCTGCGGCGGCCATCGGCGGCGGCGCGTTCCTCGCCGTCTGTGATGCCCTCGCCCGAACCGTCATGCCGGTCGAAATCCCCGTGGGCGTTATTACCGCCCTTCTCGGCGGCCCTTTCTTTCTGGTCCTCTTGAAACACCGCAGAACCCCCGGCTGGATTGGATAACCCCGCCATGACCAATGCCATCCAACTTCATCAGGTCACCGCGGGCTACCGCGACACCCCCGTTCTGCAGGGCCTGTCCCTGGAGATCGAGGCCGGAGAGATGATTGGAATCCTAGGCCCCAACGGGGCCGGAAAATCGACCTTGTTCTCAGTGCTGTCCGGCCTGCTCCGGCCTTCTTCCGGAACCGTGAAGCTCAACGGTATCGAGGTTCACCGGATGCCCCCGGCAGAACGGGCGCGCACCATCGCCGTGGTCCCCCAGGAACTCGATGTTCCCGTCCCCTATACCGTCGAAGAGATCGTCATGATGGGGCGAATCTCGGCCATCGGGCGGTTCTCCAGCCCCAGCGACGAGGATCGCCTTCGGGTTGAGCGCGCCCTGGTCTATACCGATGCAACGGATATCCGGCACCGCCCCCTGAACGAACTGAGCGGAGGCGAACGCCAGCGCGCCATCGTGGCGATGGTGCTGGCGCAGGATCCCCGCATCATCCTCATGGACGAGGCCACGTCACATCTCGACCTCAATCACCGGCTGGAGATTATGCAACTGGTCGAACGACTGAACCGCGACGACGGAGTCACGGTCCTGATGATCAGCCATGACCTCCAGATTGCCGCCGAGTTCAGCCGGCGCCTGATCCTGCTCGATCACGGGACCGTGGTGGCAGACGGAACTCCTTCAGCGGTCCTGACCGAGGACTCGCTACGCCGGGTCTACCATTGCGATGTAAGGGTTCATCAGGATCCCCACAGCGGAGGAATCAGCATTCTGGCGGCGCCACGCCTGCCCGCCCCCGGTTCCGGAAAAGGGATCCATATCCATACTCTTGGCGGGGGCGGATGCGGCGAAGCCATTCTCAGACGACTCACTTTATGCGGATATACCCTGACCAGCGGGGTATTGAACCACGGGGACAAAGATGCCGAGGTCGCCGGGGCCCTGGGCACCTCCACAGCGCTCGAAAAACCATTCTGTCCCATCAGCCGGGAAGCGCTCGATGAGGCCCGTAAACTCGCCCGGAACGCCCACGCTCTGGTACTGGCTCCCGTCCCCTTCGGAAGTGGCAACCTGGCCAACCTCGATCTCCTTGACGAGGCGCTTGCGGCCGGAAAACCTGTCTTTATCGCGACGGGCTTCGAGAACCGGGATTACACCCGAAATCGCGATGCCGTTGCCCGCGTGCAAGCCCTGCTCACCCGCGGCGCAACACTCTTCCAGGATGTTGCCGACTTGATCCCCCTGTTGCCAACCTGCTAATACTCAATCATGTCAACACCCCTGACCAACCCGATATCACAGCCTTCCTGGAGCCGTCTGGTCCTTTTCGCCACACTCGTCCTGCTCGCAAGAATCGCCTATCTGATCTGGCTATGTCCCTACGACCTGGCCGCCGACGAGGCGCAATACTGGGACTGGTCGCGTCGACTCGACTGGTCCTACTACAGCAAGGGTCCGGCCATCGCCTGGCTGATTGCCCCGGCGGTTCATATCTTTGGGATCACCGAATGGGCCGTGCGCCTACCCGCAGCCCTCGCCGCTTTCGTCTCCATGCTGATCCTGGCCGCCTTCGCGACACAGGCATCCGGCGGAAACCGGCGCGCCGGCTGGCTCGCGATGATCCTGTTCTGCCTGATACCCGTTTTTCATGGCACGAGCCAGTTCATGACCACCGATGGCCCCTATTATGCCTGCTGGCTGGCCGCCGCCTTCACCGGATGGATCATGGCCCGCGAAAACCGGACCTCACCGGGCTGGTTTTTTATGCTCGGTTCCTTCATTGGCCTGGGAATGCTCTGCAAATACACCGTACTACTGATTGTTCCCGGGATACTCGTGTTCCTGTTCCGTCACGGATCGCTCTCGCACGGCCGCCGACTCGCTGGAACTCTGGCCATGATCGGAGGTGTGATTCTCTTCGCCCTACCCATTGCCATCTGGAACCACCAGCACGGGTGGCCGACCATCAGCCACCTCATCGGGGCCATGCGCCTGCCGGGCGGCGATGTCGCCCCTGCCTCCGACTGGCACTATAATCCACTGTGGACCTTCAGCTACCCGTTCTATGCCTTCGCGCTGCTGGGACCGCCCGCCGCCCTGCTTCTGATCCGGACAGTACACGCCGCATATCGCCCGGGCGGAGTGGATGCCATCAAGACTTCGCCTTTGCGGGAAATCACCTCCTTCGCAATCCATCTCGGTCTTCCCGTTTTCCTATTTTACTTGTTGGTTTCCTTTCGGACCGACGTAAAGCTCAACTGGCCCACAGCCGCGTTTGCCGGCTTCCTCGTTCCCATTGCCTGCTATCTGGCGGAACGAAAGGAGTCCGACCGCACCACCCGACTTCTATGGCGTTGGACGGTTGGGCTCGGACTGACCGTGATCATCCTGATTTTATTTGCCCCCTCCCCCCTTCGGGCAATCGGAAAACTCAAGATCAACGGTAAACCCATCAACACCGAGCGGGCACTGATGCGGGTCAGCGGATTTCCCCGTTTTGCCCGCAGCATGGAGGAGGCGTCCGGCGAAATGGCGCGCGAAACAGGAAAGCCCCCCTTTTATGTGGCCTCAACCTACGGGCGGGCCGCTCTGCTGGCCTTTTACATGAAGGACCACCCCGTGGTGTACTGTGCCGACAGTTACCGAGGAGGCCGGGAATCCTCCTATGACTATTTTCCCGACACGAATCTGGCCGATCCCGCCCTGATCGGTCGACCGGCCATTTTATTCGACCATGAGCAGTGGACGTGGGAACGGGCGCTCTATTTCCAAGTTATCGAGCGAACCCGCTTCTACGGCCGCGTCTACCAAGCCTACGAGTACCGCGGCCCCTGCCATGAACCGCACATGAAGTGACGCTTCTCTCCTTGCCATTCCCCCCCCTGCCCAGTATAAGAACGGGACTTATTTTATGGGGAGAACGGCATTGCGCATTGTTTCACGATATGTCAGGGACAGTTATCTGGTCACCTTCGGGATGACCCTGTTTGTGCTGACTTTTGTCATGTGCGTGATGGTGCTTTTTCGAATTACCGATGCCATTGCCGCAGGCGGTTCCCTGGCGTTGATCACCAAGATATTTCTGGCCGGGCTTCCCTCCGCCTTCGGCTTCTCCATTCCCGTCAGTATCATTACGGCGGCGCTGCTGACCTTTGGAAAACTTTCCGCCAACGGTGAAATTACGGCCATGAAGGGAAGCGGCATCCGCATGCTTCAAATCATGGCCGCCCCCATCCTCTTTGCTCTCCTCATGTCCTCCGTCTGCCTTTACCTGAACGCCGAGTTGATCCCCACAAGCTATCACGCCAGGCGGGAAGCCTTGCGTCAGCTCGGAATTGAATCCCCCCTGCAGTTGATCGAGGAGGGCCGTCCCATCCGCGACTTTCCCGGCATCACCTTTTATGTCGGCTCGAAACGGGGTCAGAACATCGAGGATGTGCTGATTTATCAGAACCAGAAGGGTTCCGTAGCACGGACCATCCGGGCCCAGCGCGGAACCATTTCCGCGACCGCCGATAAAACGGGCCTATTGGTTGACCTTTATGAGGTTCGAATCGACCCCTTTTACGAGGATCGCCCGGGACCGGGAACCGCCAGTCATTTTCCCTATGTGATTGACCTGAACCGTCTTACCGGCGCCGATCCCGCCGGCGGCGTAAAAAAGAAAAGCGATATGACGCTGCTTGAAATCATGGACGCCAGATACCGGATCAAGCAGATTTACCCAGAGCTTGATGCGAACGCTCTCGAACAGCAGGACATGTCACTGCGGGTCGAATTCCACAAGCGCATTGTCCTGGCGGTGGCCTGCTTTGCGTTCGTCCTGCTCGGCGCTCCGCTGGCCACCAAAACACACCGGCAGGAAACCACCGTGGGGATCGGAATCAGCCTGGGCCTGATCTTCCTGTTCTATCTCTTCATTATTGCGGCGGAAACCCTCATAAAACATCCCTGGACCCAACCCCATCTGATCGTCTGGATTCCGGCGGTCGTGTCAATCGGGCTCGGGCTAATCCTGATCAAACGTTGTGACTAATCCATCCGTTCCAATTAACCGTTCACCGTGGCTGCCTGACCTGCTTTGGATTTGCCTCCTGGCAGGGGTCGCCACGATTCCGTTCCTGACCCCGGCACTGGATCTCAAGCTCCTGTCCCTGTTTTACCATCCGGGCGCGGAACGGGCCTGGCCGCACGAATTCGACTCCTTCTGGCGTTTTCTCTACACCTTCGGTCCCTGGCCAGCCCTGCTGACAGCCCTGACGGCGTTGGGAGTTCTAGTCGCGGCGCTGAGCAAACCAGCTCTTGCCCGATGGCGCCGACACGCCGCCCTGATATTCCTCACCATGGCCCTGGGGCCTGGCCTGTTCGTCAATACACTCTTCAAGGATCATTGGGGGCGCCCCCGTCCTCGTCAAGTCACTGAACTTGGCGGAACCATGACCTACCAGTGCTTTTACGAAAAGGGGATTGCCGGACGGGGAAAATCATTCCCCTGCGGGCACAGTTCAATGGGGTATTACTTCGTCGTATTTTATTTTCTGGCCCGCCGCCGCCATAGGGGACTGGCCATCGCCGCCTTGGCGGGAACCGCCCTGTATGGAACCCTCATCGGCGTGGCCAGGATGGCGGCAGGCGCCCATTTTGCCTCCGATGTGTTGTGGTCGGCCTTCTTCCCCTGTGTGATCGCCTGGGGTCTGTATTACTTTGTCCTGAGAATTCCTCAAGCGGAAGACAACCCCGAACAAGGCGCAGGAAGTGCGATCCTAAAATCCCGTTGGCTGGTGTGGATCGCGCCGCCCCTCGCGGTTGCCATGCTGGCGGCCATCCTGTTCGGAACCCCGGCTTTCGCGGAAATCAAGCATGACATGAAAAGCCCCGCAGGCACGCCAGCACTCCGGATTGATGTCCACCAATGCCGTATCACCCTGAAGGCCAACCCGGATCTTCAGGATCGGATTCTCATCACAGGTGAAGCCCAGGGATTCGGCTGGCCCTGGAGCCGCATCCGGCATTCCGCCTTATGGACCCGGACCAATGAAGCCTGGGTGTTGAATTTCACCTGCAAGCCGAAGGGCCATTTCTCTGAGCTGGATGGCGAGGTGACCATTCAGATGCCCCCGGGAACCCGGGTGGAACAGACTGCTCAAACGAACTAAAGCGTTTCCCCGTATCGCACACACTCCAGCACTTTCACTCCGCCAAGACGCTCAATCGTGCGAACGTTATCCTCTTCAATCCGACCCCATCGCCCGGGTGTCGCCTGATTCAAAATCACCCCCAGCACTGTAAGCCCTGCCCCGTGAAGCGCCTGCAGGGAAAGCAGGGCATGATTGAGGGTTCCCAACCCCGGTCTGGCCACCAGGAGCACGGGAAGCCGCAACCGGATCATCAGATCCAGCATGGTTTGCCGGTCATTCAGCGGCACGATAACCCCCCCGGCTCCCTCCACGACCACCACTTCATGGGTCCGGCTCAATCGCCGGAACGCGCACTCGATAACCGGCAGGGAAATACGCACACCCACCTCCTTCGCCGCCAGGTGGGGCGAACAGGCCGGAGAGAATCGATAGGGAGCCATATCGACCATATCGCGCCTGCCGGGTTTGAGCCCGGCGGCTTTCAAGCAGAACGCAAGATCAGGCGCCACCGGCCGCCCCTGAGCCAACCGGCACCCAGTCTGCACCGGCTTCATGGGCACCGCATCGACCCCACCCGCCCGGAAGCGCGACACCAGGCTGGCAACAACCGCAGTCTTCCCAACGCCCGTATCGGTGCCGGTGACAAATATGCCGAATTTTCCATTTCGGAATGACTTCATAGGAACAACAATAGGCCTGTGATTGCTTTCATGTCCATGATTTTGTAGAACCATACGCCATGGCACCCTATGTCGTTCACAAAGCCGTCATCACCCCTGAATTCACAGGAAACTGGAATGGCCCAGCTTGGAAACAAGCCGAGACTCTTTCGGTAGCATCCTTTCATCCAGCGGGCAGTGAACACAAACCCACTGTGAACGCCCGAGTCCTTTACGACGATACGACCCTTTATGTTCATTTCAAGGTGCTGGACCGCTTTATCCGCAGCCTTCATACCCGCCATCAGGATCCGGTCTGTCAGGACAGTTGCGTGGAATTCTTCTTCCAACCCCGTTCAACGCCAGGCTACTTCAACATGGAAGCCAATTGCGGGGGCACCTTACACTGCAGTTTCATTGAAGATCACCAGCGCACGCCGACCGGCTTCGCCCAATACCGATTGATCGATACCTCCTGGCTCGACCGCCTCCGGATCTATCATTCAATGCCCTCCGTGGTTGAGCCCGAACTTCCGGGATCGGAGGAGTGGACTGTGGAGTATGGCCTTCCCCTGTCCTTGATTGAGACCTATGCGGGCCCGTTGGGAAAAATTACGGGGCAGACCTGGCGGGCAAACTTCTTTAAATGTGGAGATAAGACCTCGCACCCCCACTGGGCATCCTGGGCCCCTATCGGCGAGGCCCTGAATTTCCACCAACCGGATCGGTTCGCGCCCATTTTCTTTGGCGAATAGAAAAAAATCCTACAGCCGGTCGAGGATCTGCTTGCGCTTCTGCTTGTATTCGCTCTCGGAAATCAGACGCTGCTTCTTCATGGCATCCAATTGACGAAGCTGCTCCACGGAATCACCGGCAACAGCGGTCGGGGCGGATGCCGGAGCCGGTGCTGGTGCCACCACAGGAGCGGATACCGGGGCGACAACCGGAGCGACCGCCTGAACCGGAGCGACGGGAGCCATCGGCGCAGGTGCCACCGTGGCATCCAGGTTTCCCGCCCGAAGGCGTGCCTGAACAGCCGCCAGCATGGTCTCATTCAATTTTCGCGCCAACCGTTGCCAGTCGAGACTGGAACCACACCCGTCATCCTTGGACAGCAGCATGTTTCCGCTGGGCCCGAACAATTCATAATGAATGTCCAACGAGCAGGCTCCTGCGCCAAACCCGACAATGATGCGGGCGGCCTTACTGCCAGAATTGTACCGGACGATCCGGACAGAGAGCAGATATTCGCCCACCCCGGGCTTGAACTCATCACGGGACCGAAGAATGCGGGAATCATAATTTCCCCGTTTATCGAGCACATTCTTCAAATCTCGCTCCATTCGTGAACCTATCTGTCGATTTTCCCGGTCATTATTGCCGGGGTCCAGCAAGATGGCAATCCG
>CAIZMS010000308.1 GCA_903934155.1 uncultured bacterium
CTGCCTCACCTGCAAGAGGTCACAGGTTCGAGTCCTGTAACGCCCACCACCCCTCACCAAATCAAAAAGGCCGCCCTTTCGGACGGCCTTTCATCATTCGGGCTTTCAGGCGTTTCAGGCAATGGCCTTTTTCGCCAGATCCACGATCTTCACGAAACCCGCAGGATCGTTATAGGCGATTTCCGACAGCATCTTGCGATTCAGCTCAATGCCGGCCTTCTTCAAGCCCTGGATAAAACGACTATAGGCCAACCCCTGCTCCCGGCAGCCTGCGGAAACCCGCACCGTCCACAAACGGCGATAGTCACCCTTGTTGTCCTTGCGATGGATGTAGGCCAACCGCATCGCGCGGTCAACGGCCTCCGTCGCCTGGCGGAACAGTTTGCTGCGCGAACCCCGGAAACCGCGGGCCGCCTTCAGCGTCAATTTCCGGCGCTTACGCGACGCCGGCGCATTAGTTGCTCTGGGCATAGTCTCGTCCTTTCAGTACGTTCAAATCATTTCCGCGATGCGCTTGTGGTCGGAAGCATGAATTATTTTTCCGCCGCGCATATTGCGCTTCTGTTTTCTCGTTTTGCTGCTCAGAAGATGACCGCTGCCCGGGCGCCTAAACATAAGCTTCCCCGTGGCTGTCTTCTTCACCCTCTTACTGACCATCTTTTTCGTTTTTTTCTTAGGCATGATACTCCTCATTCCGGCTCAAACTAGGCGCCTTAGGAACAGAACACCCCGTCTTCCGGAAAACAAGGGCGGGACTCTACAGGAGAGACCCCGCCCCGTAAAGCTTTTTTCAAGATCAACTGGCCCGAACCGGAACCGGAGCCTGAATACCCCCTGCCACAGGGACAGGTTTCGGGGCCGGAATCGGGAGGGGCGACTGAAATCCCGCCGGTCGGGACGCCGCGGACTCACGCGTCGGGGGCTTCCCGGCACGGGGCCCCAACACCATAATGATGCTGTTGCCAAGCAGTTTCGGAGGCATGTCCGGCGCGGCAATCTCCTCGATACCCGCCACGACCCTCTTCATCACCTCAAACCCGAGTTCACGGTGCGCGTTCTCGCGTCCCCGGAAATAGAGGGAGCACTTGACCTTCATTCCCTTCTCGATGAATCCGCGAATGTGATTCATCTTCGTCTCGAAATCATGATCCGCCACATTGGCGTGGAACTTGATTTCCTTCATCTCGGCCGCATGCTGATGCTTGCGGGCCTCACGCTCCTTGCGCGCCTGCTCGTATTTGAATTTGCCGAAGTCCATGACCCGGCATACGGGCGGCTCCGCATTGGGCGATACTTCCACCAGGTCGAGCCCGGCCCGAACGGCAATCGCCATCGCTTCGCTCACGGTCATGACGCCCAGCATGTTTCCACTGTCGTCAAGCAACCGAACTTGCGGGCACCGGATACGGTGATTTACTCTGATAGTCTGCGGACGAATTTCCTACCTCCTTGTTGCGGGGCTTTCTGAGACCCCTGTGTTCACAGTCACAATCTTGTCCGCGACTTCCGCGCGGAGCTTGCCCATCAAGGCTTCCAATGTCATGGTGCCCAAATCCCCGGCCGTACGACTGCGCACCGACACCAGCCCGGCTTCCGCCTCGCGGGCGCCCAGGACCAGCATATAGGGAATCTTCGCCATCTGCGCGTCCCGGATCTTCGCTCCGAGCTTGTCGGCGCTGCGATCCATTCGAACCCGGAAATCCGCTGCTTGAAGCGTAGCGACCAGCGACTCCGCCGCCGGCATAACCTTGTCATTGATCGGCAGCACCCGGATTTGTTCCGGCGCCAACCAGAGGGGAAACGCCCCGGCATAATGCTCGACCAGCACCCCGAAAAACCGTTCCAGACTGCCCAGCAAGGCGCGGTGCACCATGTAGGGTTGGTGCTCTTTCCCATCATCCCCTGTGTAGGCCAGTTCAAAGCGCTCAGGCAGGTTGAAATCAAACTGAATTGTGCTCATCTGCCACTCACGCCCAATCGCATCCTTGACCTTCAAGTCGATCTTCGGGCCATAGAAGGCGCCCCCTCCCTCATCCACCACAAAGGGAATCTTTTGGGCCTCGAGGGCCTGACGCAGGGAATCCGTAGCCTGCTCCCATCGTTCCGGCTCACCCACCGCCTTGGCGGGCTTGGTGGCCAGGTAGGCGGTGATTTCGGTAAACCCGAATGCGCGCCAGAGGCGCAGCGCGAATTCAACCGTGCGTTTCACCTCGTCGACAATCTGTTCCGGCGTGCAGAAGATATGCGCATCGTCCTGCGTGAATCCGCGGACCCGGAGCAAGCCATGCAGGACCCCGGTTTTCTCGTAACGGTACACCGTGCCCAGCTCTGCCCAACGCAACGGCAGGTCGCGGTAGGAATGCTTGTTGTTCTTGTAAATCTGAATGTGGAACGGGCAATTCATCGGCTTGGCGTAGTAGGACACATCGTCAATCACCATCGGGGCATACATGTTCTCGGCATAAAATCCGAGATGCCCGGAGGTTTCCCACAGGCCCGCCCGGCCGATATGCGGGGTGTACAGCAGTTCGTACCCGGCCTTGAAATGCTCCTGGCGCCAGTATTCCTCGATGAGGGAACGGATCCGCGCACCCTTCGGGTGCCAGTGAATCAGGCCCGGCCCGACATCCTCCTGCACGCTGAACAGATCCAGCTCCTTGCCCAGTTTGCGATGGTCGCGCTTCAGAGCCTCTTCCATCCGCAACACCTGCTCATCCAATTCCTGCTGTGACGAGGCCACGATTCCATACAGACGCTGAAGCATGGGATTCGTTTCCAGGCCGCGGAAATAGGAGCCGGCCACCGATGACAGCTTAAAGGCCTTGATGTCGCCCGTGCGGGCCACATGCGGACCGCGGCAGAGATCCATGAAATCGCCGCAGCGGTAAAATGTGATTTTCTGCCCCTCGGGAATATCCGCCAGGCGTTCCAGCTTATAGCGCTGCCCCTTTCCCTCAAGCAGGATCCGGGCTTCCTCCCGATTCATTTCGAGGCATTCAAAGGGAAGGTTTTCGCCCACAATCTTCGCCATCTCGCGTTCAATCAGGGGGAAATCCTCCGGAGTAAAGCGATGGGACAAGTCGAAATCGTAGTAGAACCCCGCGTCCGTCGCCGGACCGATGTCCAACTGGACCTTCTCGTAGAGCCGGCATATAGCGGCTGCCATGACATGCGCCGTGCTGTGGCGCAAAATTTCCAAATCCAAGATAGGTAATCCTCCAAGGGGTTTAAAACGTGTGGATTTAACAGGAAGGCCGCCACTACTGTCAACTGCTAAAGGGGCCATCCCGAGCGGCACCCGAACGGCTACATCTTGACCTTGCCTCATGAAGTTATTACCGTGCCCTGAACCTATTCATGACCATCCTGTCCATATCCTGGTTTTGCCTGATCGCGGTGGTGACACTATTGCTGACGGGCGCCATTCTCATCCCGCTTTGGCCCCGAATCCGGCAAGCCCCGGGCTGGACCCGGATACTCCTCCTGCTTGCGCTCAGCGCATCGGCGCTCCTCCTGCTCCGGCCGCATGAGGACACCTTCACGGGACTGGACACCTCCTGCTACCGCCTGATGGCCCGGTCTTTCGCGGCCGGCCGCGGCTTCCAGGATGTAGACACAACCCTTCTCAGCCTCCCTCCCGAGCAACGCCGGACCGTTCTCCTTGAGTATAAGCACTGGGGACGGGATACCCGGGACCGGTCATTCCAGCTGACCTCGCTCCAAACCTGCACCACGCAACCCTACTTCTATCCCTTCCTCCCCCTCGCCGCCGCCGGCCTCGAGACCGCAACCCGGTGGATCAGCGGCGACCTGTTTGTGCCTCTCATGGGCTTGCTTTTCTTTGTCGTCATTCTTTGCACCGGCACGGCACTCGGCAGA
>CAIZMS010000309.1 GCA_903934155.1 uncultured bacterium
ATCATCACAGGGAATAATCCATGAAAAATACGGCTTTAGTCATTTGTTTATTGATGGGTCATGTGAGTGGTTGCATGGCCGGGTGGCTGAATCCGACCCAGCAGGGGTTCGTGATTCAGACTTTCACGACCTATGAACCTATGAGTGGCAACAACACCGGGACCATTGTCACCAATGGGAACTCCTACCAATTTGCCGGGGACAATACCGGATGGCTCTGGATTGGCGGGCCGGGTTCTCAGTTCCGGGGTAAGAATGACGGGCAGATGTATCTGAACGGTGACGGGGCATTTATCCTTGGCTCCTTCGGGAGCCTAGCGGCGGTGACGAATCAGGGGAAAGGATCACTGCTCCTGGGGAATCTCTCTGGCGGCCAAAAGGCAGTCATCACGGATGTCGCCCATGCCTCTATCCTGCTGGGGGCCGGGACGGCCAGCAATAGTCAGTCCATTGTCGTGGGTGATGATAATGCGTCACATGGAACCAAGTCAGTGACGGCGGGATCCGTCTGGGCCACCGGCACCGGGTTCTTTGGGCGGGGTGATGGACTCACCAATCTGCGGGAGTTTGACACGAATGCCCTCGCCGCATTGGCGGCGCATTTCAGCCTGACTATTGGGGTACACGGGGCAAAGATCAGCCGCTATGTCTCGCTTGCCGGGTCGCATGTTAGCCCGTTCACAACTTGGGCGACGGCGGCCACCAATATCCAGTCGGCGGTTGATGTGGCTATGGAAGGCGAAACCGTGTGGGTGACGAACGGCGTCTATGCGGCCGGGAGCCGGACTGCCGGGGACATGACAAGTCGGGTGGCCATTACGAATGCCATTACGGTCCGGAGCGTAAACGGGCCAAGCGACACGATTATTCAGGGGACACCAACCATTTGTGGCGTGTTCATGGCAGAGAAAGCCTGGCTGATCGGGATGACCGTGACAAATGGGGGCACCTATGGGGTAAATGTGGGCGGCGTTTCCGGCGGGTCACTCTCGAATTGTGTACTGGCCGGGAACACGGGTTTCACGGCAGGCGGGGCCTATTCAAACACCCTGTATCACTGCACGCTTTCGGGGAATACGGGGTATGGCGGTGGCGGCGGAGCCTTTGCCTGCACGCTCTTCAACTGTTTGTTGGTCAGAAACCAGTCCGATGTTGCGGCGGCCACGGTCTGCACTTTGTACAACTGCACCATGGTGGATAACGCAGGCGACGCGGGATCCGTGTTCTACTGCACCTTGTTCAATTGTATCTCGTCCGGAAATAGTGAGTTCGATTGGGATAGTTCGATCAACTACTCCCTTGGGAGTTACTACCCGATGAACGAGGTCGGAAATGTCGATGCCGAGCCCCTCTTCGTGGATGAGGCCAACGGTGATTACCGGCTACGCCCAAATTCGCCATGCGTCAATGCCGGCACGAACGGGTTCTGGACTGCCGGCGCCGTTGACTTCGACGGACAGCGTCGAATCTATCCGGCCGGAGGCAGGGTCGACATGGGTGCATTTGAATTCACCGGCGATGCCCAGTCCTTTCACAAGGGCGATGCCGTGTTGACGGCTGGGCAGGCGCTGGGACTGGGGTCGGTCGGGCAGTTCATGATCTTGAACGGGACACAGTTGGTTTTCGTAGCCGGAACGGTGACGAACGTACTGGATCCAGATGTGGGAAGGCCCTGAGGGAGTTACTATGAAACGCAGCATCCGCATAATCTTGGTGCTTTTGATGGTTGCCAGCGTGGCTTACGCAGCGCCCTGGGCACAAACCTATCCTTTGAGCGGTCCAACTGTTGCGGTGACAAACCAGCAGGCCAACAGCGTGTGGATGCCGGAGGTCGTGCTTTGGAAGTTCACGGCGGCAACGAATGCCGCCTTGACTGTTTCCCGGGTGAGCCAGGGAAACACCTACCTGATTGGCAGTCTCTCAGTGACGAATGCCAGCACGGTCGTCTGGATCCCGGAGGCTGAGTATCCGTTTGAGTACGGGGATGCCCTGCAGTTGAGCAGCACTGTGACCAACGGACAGGTTCAAATCATCAGGAAAGGGAACTGACGTGAAATACGCGGCATTAATTATCGGCAGTCTGATTCTGGCCTCGCTCCTCTGCTTTGCTGAGGGCGGGAAGAAACAGAAACCGGAACACTGGGTGATTGACGGAGTCCCGACGGAATGGGCGAGCGATTCAAATGACCTTGGATTGATGACCAATCTTCCGATCAGGGCCGGGGACAGAATCAAGGTGACATCGACCCCAACCGGCACCGTGGTGGCGGCATCCCTGGGAGACGTGACAAACCATTACGGCTGGATCCCGGCTGATTATCTTTACACCTGCCCGACGGAGAACCTGACCAACTCGAATGGCGGTGCGGTATTCACCAAGCATGACAAGACAAAGTCAGAATTCGCGGGGCCGATTTCGTGTCCGGCGCCCTTGGGGTATTCGTCGAATGTGACTTTCCAGTGGTTCACCTACCATTCCAAAACCGGCACCTACGCCATGGCCTGCCGGTGGCGCGAGGGCGGCCTGAAAGCCTGGACCTGCGCGACCAGCGGATTGTTCCAGGCGAGCACCACCCTTACCAACCTCTCGATGGCGACCCTGACTGCTTATGCCCCTGCCCCGGACAGCGGGCTGATTGAGATGGAGTACTGGGTGGTGCCAACGAATGCGCCCGGCGGCGGGACGGCCGGCGGTTACGGGTATGTCCGGGGAATGAAGATTGAGTTCTGGGCAAAGTATTAGGAGGGCGTGTTGTGATAGGAAAAATTGAAGCCATAGTGGCGGGCGGCGCAGCGCTGGGGGCAACCACGGCGGCCGCCCTGCCCGATTCGGAAAGTCTCGACGTGATCGGACGCTGGCCTTTGGTGGCCATTTTGGGCGCCGTCTGCTGTTTCTGCGTCTGGATCATCTACTGCCAGGGATGCCAGTTTGGGAAACGGTTGGATAAGTTATCGGACGCCATCATGAAATTGGCGGCCAACCTGAAGGAACGGCCCTGCATCCGGCATAAGGAGAATGACTGATGAGCGCTGAATTACTCAAGAAGCCCCCGTGCGGCTGTTCTGGAAAGCG
>CAIZMS010000310.1 GCA_903934155.1 uncultured bacterium
CCAGCTCGGGATGGTCAAATCGGGACAGGTGTCGGGGTGAGATGAAATACTCCTCGACGGGTATCGATGCCCGTCGATACCCGTCGGATGATGTCGACAAAGGGGGGCGAGATTATAAAACCTCGACGGGTATCGACGGGCATCGATGGGTATCGACGGCTATCGACCATCATCTCGCCCCCCCGTCGACGGCTATCGAACGTTGAGGCTTCGCGACGGTACTCCGGCCGCTGAAGCCCCGCTTGTTCGGGTTTGTCTTTCTTGTTCTGAGTCCGTTCAGAATCCTGTCATGCGGATTGTCATAAAATACCTGGCACAGTTTTCATCTCTTCTTGATCAAGAATTACTTTTTTCACAGCAATCTTCTGTCCGGTATATTTGTCCTGACTGGGGTTGTCGATAACATCCAGCAACGCGGCTTGTTCCATCAAGACAGCAATCTGCTCAAAACAGACGTCCCTATTGGACTTTAACCATTCATTCTTGTCCATAAACTTGCCGTGGGAACCGGGAGCTATTTCGGAGCAGAGAGTTTTATCCGCATCAATTTCGCCTGCCCGCCCGCAACATTGAAAGAGGCGCTGAACCGGCTGGCCACCGCCTGTTCCGAGAATCGAACGATTTCCTGACTTAAGATATGGACTATTTGTCCGGCCGATTGACATCGGGTGGTGCGGGGTAGTCGTTTCCCGGAACCGTTTTCCGAGATACTGAGAGGTAGATGATTTCAGAGCCTCGGGGCTCCAGCGCGAGCATAATACCCTTGCTCATGATGTCGGCTCCTGTACGTGATCCCGCGGTAACATTTCCGTCTTCGGAGCAGATGAAATAGGTTTTGTCCGCCAAGAGCTTTTGTGGCTTCAGCAACCGCTCGTTCTGCTTGTTATCGGGACCTCGGAACGCAAAGATGACAGCCTCCGTTTGCCCAGGATTGACCCGTTGCATGGCATCCCAGTTCTTGACATTTGGCTCATCGCACAGACGGATTGGCGAGGCATTGATGACGCCCTCCTTTCTGAGCTCCTTGAAAAGCGAAACATGCCTTTTGGCAATGGCCTTCTCTTTTTCGTCCCATTTCTTGAGTGATTTGGAGATTCCAGGGCAGCCCAGCATCACCGAACGGATGTTGTAGCGCTCTCCCGATGGCGTCCAGCGGACACCTCTGGAGGCGGGAAACATGCTGGCAAAATGATCGAGATTCATGCGGTATGATTCAACGTCCTTCGTGAATATCTGGTGATTGATTCCGTCCTGAAGCCAATAGGAGTCGCAGTAGGCCATTTCGCCCAGGCTCATCAGATTTCCACCGCCATTGCACATCTCCACGATGAGGCCGGGATGCCGTTGCTTCAGGTACCTGAGCAGTTCATAGAATCCCTTGACCTGTTCGAATATCGCATCAGGATCGCCGGGAATATATGAGAAGAAACCCCAGTCCAGTTTGATCCAGTCCAGTTTATACTCGACTATTTTCCGGTCAAAATACTGCTTCATCCATTCCACCACTTCGGGTTTGGCATAATTTAAATAGCGGTATCCTTCCAGCGGGCGGCCTTCCGGATCTAGCTGGCCTTTCTTTGGCCCCGGCGTGCACCACTCCTCCCTGAAGTTGGCCGAATCAATATGGGTCTGATGAAAAGGCATCCAAACACCGAACAGCATGCCCTTTGATCTGACATAATCACTGAATCCCCGCAAGCCGTTCGGCCATTTTTCCGGGTCGGGATTCCAGTTGCCCTTGAGATCAAACCATCCGTCATCAATGATAAAGGCCTCCAGTCCCAGTTCTGCACAACTATCGACCAGTGGCTTGAGGACCGACTCCCTGGCACCTTTCTGCCGCCCTTCGTACCAGTTGTTGTAGTGAAACAGACACGCATTATTCTTGGATACGCTATACTGGTCCAGCCACGCCTTGACCGCTGCTCCGGTTTCATCAAGTGGAGAAGTGCCGGTATAGAATCCAGTCAGAACGCCGGCACTGTCGGCCTCTTGCCCCGACTGAAGGGTCTTGGCATACGCATTACTGACAGTAATGCCGACATTGTTGTCGTTCCGCCTGCTGGTGCGCAGAGTGTTGGCTGCAATATGTTCCGAACCGACAAAGATCCCTTCCTTGCGTGCGGTATCGAAAAAAGAGAACAGGGGAATATCCCCTCCCGCTCCGCGTGAAAGTGATTGTGTCTCAAGAGGGTTGGAGCTTACGGGATACATACGCTCTTGAATTCTCCCGGGATAGCGGGAAACCTTGACGGCAGTAAGGGCCTCAGGCGACGAGGGGGCGATCACGCCCTCATAACTGCATACGTTCTTTATTTCAACAGCCTTCGTGCTGTTGTTTTTTATGAATAGCCTGTGGCGGGTTACGCTGGAGAATGGGAAGACGGTGAACGTCACCGTCGGGCAGATCTCATTTTTGTTCAGGACGATACTCAGCGTCAGTGATCCGTCATGGTTGGTGGTGGCGGTGTGCCGCACGAGATCATACCCGGAAGCCCCGGTGTACCTTATGCCTTCTGCGGTAAAGGAAAAAAGCTCATTTTTCGAACCGTTCCAATCTGTACCGGTGCCCTTGTTGACCAGGGAGCGCAATTCCAGTTTCCCCTCGGAAGAGAGTTGAACCGTCTTCTCTGCGGCCGCAGTTCCCAGCTTCCATGTTCCGGTCGCTTTTTCGTAGTGAATATAGGCATCGCCGGACGATCCGATAACCTGTGTGTCGGCAAACGCGCAAAAAACGAATAGCTGGGACATCAAGAGTCCTACAGCTATTTTAGCACGCATACAGTCTGACCCCGCAAGAACGCAAGAACTTTTACGCATTGACATGATCTCCTTTTGCTCGAACGTTAGAGGTGAGGCAGCGGCGGGGTGGACTCCAATTCAACAGCGGGGTTTATCGCCGTCGCCTCGACCGCCTTGTTCTGCACCGGTTTCACGACGTGCTGGACCGGATTCTTTGGATTGTGCCAATCCCAGCCGCATTGAAGACACTGCCGGGTCCCGTCTGAGAACAGAGGCTTGCCACAGTATGGGCATGGTGGCCCAACTCTAACCGGGTGTGGGCCATTGGGATGGATGGCCCAAATTTTAGCGAACAGCATGTTACAGCCGGTCAATTTTCGAATCGCCACCATGGCTGCCAATCCTGATCCACGAAGAACCTTTTCAGAATCGGGGCTTAAAGCAGCAAAGGAAGGAATGTAGTTCCTGCACTTTGGACAGTAGACTCCTCGCTCAGGACGCGCATGGTCGCTGAGTCTGCTTAGTTCTTCATTCGTGTAAGGTGCGTCGCTCATTGTGATAACAGCTTATTGAACGGTTTTTCATGTTGCGCCGGCAAAACCGGCGCGGAGAGGAAGGGATTAAGTCCGCTGTGGCAGTTTCAACCCCCGTTTCTCCAGCCGGTTAAGAGCTCATCCAGGAGCTCGTTCCCGCCTGCGGCCAGTAGTGTAGTCGCCGGCTGGGGTGAAATCAAGAAGCTCAAAGACCGATACCAGTCGACACCAGTCGATATCAGTCGACACCAACCGACACCAGTCGATGTGGTCGATATTCTCGACTGGTATCGACAGGCGTCGACTGGTGTCGATTGGTGTCGACAAAAGGGGGCGAGATTAAATAGTCGACGGCTCTCGATGGCCCTCGACGGCTCTCGATAGGGGGGGCGAGATTGTTTTTTGTCGAGGGCCGTCGAGAGCCATCGAGAGCCGTCGAGGATTATCTAATCTCGCCCCCCATCGACAGCTATCGACCATGATCTCGCCGGCTCCTGGCCCCTGGTTCCTGGCTCCTGGCCCATGACTCCTGCTGTCTCCCGACCGGCCAGCCAAAAGCAGCGGAGGAGAGATTATAGAGTGGTGGATAGAGAATGATGACAAGAAAGGGTAAGGAGGAGAGCCGCAGAGCCGGCAATGCCCCGTCCCGACACAGAAAACCGCCCGCCAGAATCATTCCGGCGGGCGGTTGGCGATGATCAATGAAATCCCGACGTCCTCACTTGATCGAATTTCAAGGCTTCGCGGCGGTCCCGGCCGTTGAAGCCTGGTTGTTCCGATTTCTGTTTCTTAGTGAGTGCATAGTCGACGGCTC
>CAIZMS010000311.1 GCA_903934155.1 uncultured bacterium
CGGCGGTGCCGGGTCGTTTGGAGGAAGTGTACACATCCCGGGATTGCCGTGTCTTTGTGGATTACGCACACACCGAAGATGCTCTGGCCAATGTTCTTGAAGCCCTGCGAGGCTTTACGAGGAATCGTCTGATTGTGGTTTTCGGATGCGGGGGGAACCGGGATCAGACCAAACGGGCGCCGATGGGCGCGGTGGCAGCACGGTTGGCGGATCTCGCAATTTTGACATCGGATAATCCCCGCGACGAGGATCCCGCCGCCATTCTGGCACAGATTGTCTCGGGATTCGGCGTTCGCTCGAATTACGAGGTGGTGGAAGATCGTTCGAAAGCTATTGAAATGGCTCTGATCATGGCCCGTGACGGGGATGTTGTCCTGATTGCCGGGAAGGGGCATGAAATCACCCAGGAAATCCGTGGCGCCTTTCTGGTGTTCGATGACCGGCAGGTGGTGAGGGCTCTTTTGAAGAGCATGGAAGGCGGATGATGATCCCGAGCTTTGATGTGGATGAATTGGCGCGATGGAGTGGCGGGCAATGGGTGTCCCGTCCGTCCCGTCCTTTGTCCGCCGTCGTTCATGATACCCGACAAGTGGTTCCCGGCGCCTTGTTCGTGGCGATTTTAGGGGCGCGTTTTGATGGGCATGCGTTTATTGGCGAGGCGGCTCAAAAAGGCGCCGGGGCTGCCCTGGTGAGCCGCGACAGATGTGGTGAATTCGCCTCACTGAATATTCCATTACTGTTGGTAGAGGATCCGGCTTGCGCGTTGCGTGATATTGCCACCGGTTATCGCTTGAAGCTGGGGTTGCCGGTGATCGGGGTCACGGGAAGCACGGGCAAGACGACGGTCAAGGAAATGATTGCCAGGCTCCTCGAATCGGCCATGCCCACCGCCCGGACGAAAGGGAATTGGAACAACGAAATAGGTCTTCCCCTCAGCATTCTCGCGATTCCCTCAGAGTCGCGGGCGGCGGTGTTGGAACTGGGGATTAGTCATCCCGGAGAGATGGCGCCTCTTTGCGGCATTGCCCGGCCTGATTGGGGTGTCATCACCAATGTAGGCCCCGTTCATCTGGAGTTTTTTCAGTCTGTTGAGGCGATCGCCCGTGAGAAGGGAGAACTGTTCAGAAGCTTGCCCGCCGGCGGAACAGCCGTGTTGAGTCTTGATGAACCCTGCTTTAAGTTACTTCATGGGTTGGCACCATGTCGTGTGGTGACCACATCGCTTGACCCGCAGTCTGATGCCGACTATGTGCTGGTGAGGGCTTCCCGACAGGGTGGTGAATGTGTGGTCGCGGATCGAATTGACGCAGGAACCTATTCATTCCGGCTCCCGTTACCCGGTGCCCACAATCGGCACAATGCTTTGCTGGCGATTGCGGTTGCCCGGGGATTTGGCGTGACATGGGACGGCATTGCGGCGGCATGTGAAGGACTTGTGGCGCCGCCAATGCGGTGGGAATGCCGAGATATTGGCGGGTTCATCATCATTAATGACGCATACAATGCGAATCCCGTCAGCATGCAGGCCTCGCTTCGCACCTTCAGGGAATGGGAAGGGGCCAGTCGGAAATGGCTGGCGCTGGGAGATATGCTGGAACTGGGGCCGGGCGAAATCGAGGCGCATCGGGACATTGGTCGTGCTCTCGCGGATGGTCCATGGGCGGGATTGGTCACGGTGGGCGTGCTGGGGGCGCGAATGGCGGAAGGGGCGCTGGCCGCCGGAATGTCCGCCGAACTGGTTCAGGCCTGCGGAACGGTTTCGGAAGCCGCAGAATACTTGAAGGAAAGAATGGCCAAGGGGGATGCCCTGTTGATAAAAGCATCCCGTGGAAAGCGCCTGGAGGACATTATCCCCGGGCTGTTAGCGGGGACGGAGAAGGGTTGAGAGAATGTTTTATTACCTGAGTTATCTGAGTAACTGGATGTCCGAGTTGCGGGTTTTTAAATACATCACCGTACGCGCCTTGGCGGGTGCCGCAACGGCCTTTTTGATTTGCGTGATTTTGGGGCCGTGGGTGATTCGGCAACTCCAGCGCCTCAGGGTTCAGCAGTATGTTCGCAAGGAGGAATCGGCGCCCCTTCATGACTTGCACAAGAAGAAGCAAGGGACGCCGACAATGGGTGGGATTCTGA
>CAIZMS010000312.1 GCA_903934155.1 uncultured bacterium
ATCGTTCATTTTCAAAGACTTATGAAAATCCCCCGTTAAAAACCGGGGAATGTCCTGTCGGAAGAATATGGACAGGCGATTGAAGGATTCGCTAAAGTGCATCCCTATTTTAAAAAAAGGTGGATTGAGGCGATGACGACAAACAAGACAATCGGGTTGATGAGCGTGGTGTGTGCGGTGGGGGTGGCCTGGGCTGGTGTTGCCGGAGCCGAAAACGGGACGGTCAAGAAGGCCGTTTCCAAAAAAGCCGCTTCCAAAAGTTCTCATGTGACCAGTGCCAAGCCCGCGACCGGGCGTGCTTCCATTCCGCTGCGTTCGGCAGATCCTTATCTTGGCGCGATTGTGGTGGATGCGGATACCGGAAAGGTCCTGTTTGAAAATAATGCGGACAGTGCCGGATTTCCCGCGAGCGTCATCAAGCTCATGGACATGATGGTGATCATGGACCGGATTGCGGCCGGACAACTCTCCCTGAGTAATTCCGTGACAGCGACGGCGGAAGCCACGCGTGTCGGGGGCTCCCAGGTCTACCTGGCTGAACACGAGGTCTTCAGCCTGGAAGACATGATGTATGCCCTCATGGTCAAGTCGGCCAATGATGTCGCCATGGCGCTGGCCATTCAAATCGGTGGATCCGCTGCCGGCTTTGTTGAGATGATGAACCGGAAGGCGGTTGAGCTGGGCATGACCCACACAACCTTCTACTCTCCCCACGGGCTTCCGCCGAACGCAGGACAGAAGGGTGACACCTCAACGGCCCGCGATCTGGCGCTGTTGGCCCGGGCTTTGATTGCTCAACATCCGGAAATCTTCACGTATACCTCCGTTCAAATGAGGCCCTTCCGGGATGGGAAGTTCATCATGCAAAGCCACAATCACCTGCTTCATGACGTCGCCGGTTGCGATGGGTTGAAAACAGGATTCATCTCGGCGGGCGGGTTTTCGATTGTGGCGACGGCGAAGCGGGACGGTCGCCGCGTCATTGCCGTTGTTCTGGGTAGCAAGGATCGTCTTGTGCGTGATGCACGGGCCGCTGAATTGATTGCCAAGGGCTTTGCGGCCCTGCCTCCGCTTCCTCCGCCAGTGGTGGTTGCGGCGGCGGCTACAAATCTGCCCCCGGCTCCCATGATGACAGAAGAGCCGCCTTCCGCCGAGCCCCATGCGGGTTGGTTGAAGGCGGCCGGTATCGGGTTGCTGGCGGGTCTGGCGGTTCTCGGGATTGCCGCTTTGGTTATGAAAAGCCGGCGGCCCCGTGATTTCTAAATTGGGGCCGGCAGATCGGGATTGACTCTCCCTGATCGGTATGTGAAAACCCTTGGCAGTTCTCCAGGAAGGGTTTCGCATGTACCGCGCTTTCTACAAACTCCGCGAGAATCCGTTCAATGTGACAAGTGATCCGGGTTTTCTCTTCCTGAGCCCCACCCATGGCGAGGCGCTGGATCATCTTCAATACGGGATTCAGCAGAGAAAGGGGTTTCTGGCCATTACCGGGGAAATCGGTTCCGGTAAAACCACCCTCTGCCGGGCGTTGATCAACCGGCTCGATGCGACGACCAAAGTGGCGTTCATCCTCAATGCCGTTCTTCCTGAACTTCAGCTTCTGGAGGCTATTGCCGAGGATTTCGGAATTGTTGTGACCCGGCACACCAAGGGAGCCCTCATCCGGAAGATTAATGCCTTTCTCCTGGAACAGTTGTCCCTTGGTAACAATGCCGTTCTGATTATTGATGAGGCTCAAAACATGAGGCCCGCTGTATTGGAAACGGTGCGGATGCTCTCCAATCTGGAGACAGAAAAGGAGAAGCTTCTTCAGATTGTTCTTGTGGGGCAACCCCAGCTCCAGAATAAGCTGAATCTTCCCGAGCTGGTTCAGCTCAAGCAACGGATTGCCGTCCGGTTCCATGTGCGGGCCCTGACGGAGCAGGAAGTTGGACCGTATATCCAGCATCGGCTTGCTGTGGCGGGTTCGACGGGCGACATTGTTTTCCTGGAGGGGGCCATTCAGTCCGTTTTCCATTACACAGGCGGGATTCCGCGGCTGATTAATATTCTCGTCGACAAGGTGCTGTTGCGTGGATTTGTGAAGGAAATATTCGTCATCGATTCTGAGCATGTCAAAACCTGTATCCAGGAACTTGAGGGAGAATGCCTCGTCTGAGGGGGATGAACACGCATGAGCACCATCAGTGATGCCCTGAAGAAAGTTCAAAAAGAGCGGCCTGGCGATAATCCGCGAAACGGTTCGCCGCCTTCCCGGATTGTTCCTTCGCGGAAAGAAACAGCGGCCGATCCGCCGTCGGCTGCCCCGTCTGGCTCCCGACTGACCGTTGTGGTGGTGGTGATTGGGCTCTGCCTGGTGTGTTTTCTGGTGATCAGGCCGGCGAGGATTCCCGCACTCCAGTCCTCGACCCAGGCCCCTCCTCCTGTGGAAAAGCGTCGAAGTGAGCCGTCTGTGGCTGTGCCGCCCGTGGCGGCGGTAATTCCTTCAGTTGTGGTCGACGTGCCTGTGGTGAAGCCTGTGATCGAGCCCCCGCCACAGGAGGCACGTCCTGTTTTGAGTGGAACCTTTTATGCCGAGCAGAATCCCGTGGCGATTATCAACGGGTTTTCCTTGAAGGAAGGGGAGACTGTGGGGGCCTACCGGGTTGTTAAGATCCTGCCCCGGAGCGTGATTCTCAAATCCAGTGCCGGCGAAATTGAGCTCAGGCTGCAATAGGGCTTATTTTTTGTAAGGGATGCCGTCTCTTGAGTAATACGGAAGAGAGGCGTATAAACGCCCTATCCTAAAAAGGAGACGATATGAAGATTCTGAGTGTTGTGGCGCTTGTTTCAATTCTCTCTCTGGCTCCATCCCTGTCAGCGCAATCCGGTCAGTCCGTCACAGACCGCGAGATCCTGCGGAAACAGGCCCAGAAGGATCAGCAGCAGGGCAACTACAAGGAGGCCCTGGAGGCCTACACGACGCTTGCGACCGACCCGCAGGAGAATCCCAACCTCGTGGGAAATGACCTGCAGGGCGCCGTATCCTGTATGCAGTCCCTCAACCGGATCGGTGAGGCAGAGGCATTCCTCGAGAAGGTGGTCGCGCTTCATTCAGAGAATTGGCGGGCTCTGGCGGCGGCCGCCAACAGTCTGTTCCTGGGCGATCACAACGGAACCCTTGTGGCGGGTGTGTTTGAACGGGGGCCGCATCGCGGGCAGGGACGGTTTGTGAATGCCGAGGAGCGCGACCGGATCCGGGCACTGCAGTGGATGGTCAAAGCCATGACCCTGCTGGAGGTCCTTCCCCAGTCCCCGGGTTGGGAGGCGGGCTCCTTTTACGAGGAATTTGCCCGCATGCTGATGGGCTTCCGGGCCTATCAAGATGCCTGGCGGCTTCAGGTTCTGAGCGACCTGGCGGTTCTGCCGGATTACGAGGATGGCAATGTGTACTGGCAAAGCCGGGGACAAACCCGGGGTGCTCCGGTCGATGAAAAAGGGAATCCGATTCTCTACAGCGTGCCGGCACGCTATGAGGCGGCGGCGAACGATGGCGAACGATGGCGCTGGATGTTGAAGCGGGCGGTGGATCATGACCGATCCCGGGCACAATCGATTCAACATACCTTTGCGGGGTTCCTGCGCCAGCAGTTCGGGGTGGAGTCCCTCTATTGGGGCGGGTGGCAGGTTCCTCGAATGGATGAGGATGACCCCCTGGCGGCGACGGCGACCTTTGCGCTTCACACACTCGGTGATGATGAGACGGTCGCCCGGCTCGCCACGGGAATCAAGCGGTTCACTCTGCCTGCTGAGTTTGATTTTATCCGGCTCTACAGGGACTTGGCTTCCGATGCGAAATCCGGCTATGCGGAATCGGCCCTGAACTCGCTCGCCGAAATCTTTACGAACCGGCGCCAATATGAGCAGGCGGCGGGTTACTGGAGCGCCAGCATCAAGGCCTATGGGTCTGGATCGGATAACTGGAAACAAAAGAAACTCGATCAGATCGTCGGGAATTGGGGCCGGTTTGAGCCGACCATGACCCATCCAGCCGGGCCGGGCGTCTCGCTGGAGTACCGGTTCCGAAATGGGGAAAAGGTGGTCTTCGATGCGCGCGAAATCAAGGTTCCTGAATTGTTGGCCGACCTCAAGGATTA
>CAIZMS010000313.1 GCA_903934155.1 uncultured bacterium
GCTGGGGGTAACCTCGTATGTGTATCCGTCTGATATCCTCGATAATATTCAAAGACTGGCACCGGTCGTGGACGACATTGAGCTGGTGTTCTTTGAGTCGGCCGACACCTCCAACTTACCCACACCAGGCGAGATTGAAAAATGGCGGTTGCTGGCCAAGAAACATGACGTCACTTTCACCGTTCATTTCCCCATCGACAAAGCACTGGGCAGTCCCGACCCGGGGGAGCGTGATGCCTGCCTCACCAGCATCCTGCGCCTGATTGAATTATGCGGCCCGCTCAGCCCGCACGGCTGGATCCTGCACCTGGAAGGAATTGAGGCCACCGCCGCGCCCTCGCGAGTGCGGGAATGGCAGCAGGATCTCATGCCCCTGCTACGGATCATTTCAGGCGTTGTCGATGATCCACGCCATGTTTGCGTGGAGAATCTGAGCTACCCGTTTGAATGGTGCGACCCGCTACTGGCCTCCCTGCCCTTCAGCATTTGCCTCGATTTCGGACATCTCTGGCAAAAACAGGCCGACTGGGAAGCCCATCTCCGACACTGGTTTCCCCGCACCCGGATCATGCACCTCTATGGAGCCGACACCACCTCGCGTCACTATTCTCTGGAACGCGCCCCCCTGCCCCTGGTCAGGGAGGTGCTTCAGGCCATCGGGAATTATTCGGAAGTCTTGACGCTGGAGACCTTCGGATACGATGATACCGCCTCGTCACTGAAACGACTGATGGAGTGCCTGGAGTGAAGAGGGGGAAGAGGGGAAACAGGGTTCAGGGTTCAGGAGAGGAAGAGACAAGAATGAATAGCGGAAAAGAAATCGTGCTGGTATTGGGTGGGGCGCGGAGCGGGAAGAGCTCCTATGCCCAGCGACTGGCGGAAGCCCGCTGGAGGCATCCGCTTTATTTGGCTCCCGCCGAGACGCTGGACGACGAGATGGCGAATCGCGTCAAACTGCACCGCCAGCAGCGCGGGCCTCACTGGGGCTGCGCCGAGGAACCCCTCGATGTGGCCCGGATCATTGCTGGCACCGTTCCGAAGCGCGATGGCGTACTCCTGGATTGCGCAACGCTCTGGCTGACCAATGTGCTCCTGAAAGAAGGCGAAGCATCGGTGAAATCCCGGAAGCAGGATTTGCTCGCAACACTGAAGGAAAGTCCAACCGATGTCATCATCGTCAGCAACGAGGTCGGCATGGGGATTGTCCCGGACTCCCCGCTCGGCCGGAACTTTCGCGATCTACAGGGCTGGCTCAATCAGGATCTGGCGGCTGTCGCCGACACTGTCCTTTTCATCATCGCCGGCCTCCCCCTGGCCTTAAAGGGAGCCGTGCCGCAAAACCCTGACCTCCGCTAAAGGATTCAAGGCGTCTCTCCGGGCGCTTCTTGACCGTGCTGTTCTGCTCGTGTATCTTTTCGGCCGATGTTTGCTGTTGACCGTTAACAGGTTGGGCGAGTGGTGAAATTGGCAGACACGCAAGACTTAGGATCTTGTGCCGCAAGGCTTGGGGGTTCAAGTCCCCCCTCGCCCATAACCCCTCTTAACGACGGGGCTTCACGGCACCCGGGTCAGCATCAGGCTTTCCAGACTGGCGTCGGCGCGGTCGCCATCCATCAACGCCACCTCAAGCCGATGGGTGCCGCCGGCCTTGATCTCCAACACCCCCATCGGATAGGACTGGTATTGCGAAGTCGCCGCCTGTTGGTTTTGGATCATCGCCCCCTCGTCCGTCACGATCTTCCAAACCAGACGTCCTTTCCCCCGGTATTTCAACGCCACCGTATAAGCCCCCGGCTCGAGCACATTGACCGTCCAGCAGGCGCGGCCTGCGGCCGACCATTTCCCGATCTGGGTAGAGTGCTTCCATTCACCGAACTTCTCCATCCAGCTCACCTTTTTCTTTTCGGCTCCTTCCGCTTGGGCAAAGTGACAAAGCAATGTATTGGACAGATTGGGATGGACCGCGAGGGTTGGGTCGACTTCGGGTTTTCCCGCAAGTTCCACACGAATCACACTCGCCAGGCCGGCGGTGGCTTCCCTTGGAATCTTGAGCCGCACGCCGCTGCCCGCAGTTTCCGTCTCGATCTGGATGGATTGCATTCTGGCTGATTTGACCGCCGTGACCAATCCCGGCAGATAAATGATCCCGTCGCGGGGTGGGTCGAAAACCACCAGGTGAAGCGTTGTGTCTCCTTGCATGGTCACATCCCCCCACGGCATCGCGCAGTGCCACGGCGAAGGACCCGCACCACGAATGACTTCGGGATTCGCGTGGATCCAGACTCCGGCCTCCCTCAGGAACTTCTGATTTTGCTCAGGAATCTGCCCTTTGCCGTCCGGACCACAATTCAGCAGGTAGTTCCCGCCTCGCGCCACGGTGGCCACCAGCCGCCTCAGGATCTCACGAGGGTCCTTCCAGTTCGTATCATACCACGCGAAAGCCCAGGAATCGTTGCTCGTATCGCAAGTCTCCCACAAGCCGCCAACCTTTTCGGTCGGCACTTCCATGTCACCCAGCGACTCATAGTCGCCCATCCCATACCCGATCCGGCTACCCAGCAAGGCCTTCGGTTGCGTGGTACGCACCAGATCGCGAAGCTCAACAACATTTTCCTTGGGCATATTGCCCGGGGTGTCGAACCAGACCACCTCAAGGGGGCCATATTGCGTGCAGATTTCCTTCACCTGCGGATAACATTTCTCCCGGAAATAGCGCTCAAATGTGGCGGCACTGCCATCCGGGTTTTTCTTGGGCCCACCGGAACCCCCGGGCGCGGTCCAATCCTGGTTGTGCGAGTAATAGAACCCGAAGCCGAGTCCCGCTTCGCGACAGGCATCCGCCAGCTCCTGCGCATCCGCGCGATGACCCGGCGAAGCAGCACCGCCGTACGCCATTTCGCCGGCCTGCTGAACGCCAACGGGCTGTATGCGGATCTAGCCTCCGATATCCGCCGCGCCTCCGAACGGATCATGGACAAGTTCGAGCAGGATGTGACGGTCGAGGGCGGGGAACACCTCCACAA
>CAIZMS010000314.1 GCA_903934155.1 uncultured bacterium
AGCATTTCGGATCCGGTCTTCCGGAATTATGGCAGAAACACTTTTAGTCAACTTCATTCGTCCATCATGCCCGGTATTTGATTTGAATAGAAACTACACTAATACCTAGACATTGTCTAGTTGTTCTCTATAGACAACCTTTTCCCCGCGGAATTTCCCCAAGCTTCCCGACCTCTTCGAGTCGGGAAAGCTCGGCCTACACCGCGCGCGTCAAAGCTCATCCTGCCGGACCAAGCCAGAAACCCCTTGCCCAGCGCCACTCCTCCTGTATACAGTCCGCACATGACCCTTTTTGACATTCCCGAGAAGCACTTTGAAGTGGCCGGAGTCTGTATAGGGTTTGTCGGCCCAGTTCTGATTCTTTCGCAAATCCGCGCGGAATTGATCAGCGCCACCCCGTCCTCACTCTCCCCCGTCTATCTGGGAGGCTTTTTGGCTCTCTATGGCTTCTGGTTCCTCTACGGATTCCGGTTCCGGCGCCTGGCGGTGTGGCTGGGGAACTTGATCGGCATCGTCCTTCAAATCGGCCTGCTCGTGATCGTGCTTTTCAAGTAAAGACGTCACAGAGCGGCATCTCCTCAGCGCAAATACTTGAAATAGGCCGAACAGGTTCCCTCGGTACTCACCATACAGGGACCCACAGGATGGTCCGGGGTACAGGCCGTGCCGAACAGACTGCACTCCGGCGGCTTCTGCTTGCCCTTCAACACCTCGCCGCAGGCGCAGGCGGGATTCTCCGCCCCCAGCTCCACCGTCACACCATATTTCAGTTCAGCATCATAGGCGACGTATTCAGATCGAAGCCCCAGCCCGCTCTTCGGCAACACCCCGATCCCGCGCCAGGCGGCATCCACGGGCTCAAGATACTTCGCCATCAGGGCTTGGGCCTGGAGATTCCCCTGCGCCTTGACCACCCGGGCGTATTGATTCACAACTTCCGCTTTACCCTGCGTCACCTGTTCCAAAACACCCTGGACCCCATACAGGATATCGAGCGGTTCAAACCCGGCCACCACGCAGGGAACCTTGTAGGTTTCCACAAACGGCTTATAGGCATCGGCCCCGATAATGGCGCTCACATGGGCGGGACAGAGAAACGCATCAATCCGGATCTCCGGATCAGCCAGCAGCGCCGTCAGCGCTGGCGGAACCAACTTGAAAGCCGTCAACAGGGAGACGTTTTTCAAGCCGAGCTGGATCGCCTGTTCCACGATCGAAATCACCGGTGCCGTCGTCGTTTCAAACCCGATCGCCAAAAACACGACTTCACGGTCGGGATTCGCCACGGCCAGTTCAATGGCCCGCGTGGGCGAATAGGCAACCTCCACGGCGCCCCCGCGCGCCCGGCATTCAGCCAGCGTGGAGGCAGAACCGGGCACCAGGATCATGTCGCCAAAGGTCACCACGATGATTCCCCGCTCCGCCAGGGTAATGGCCGCATCGATGTATCGGGTCGGGGTCACGCAGACCGGGCATCCGGGCCCGCTGATCAAGTTCACAGTGGAGGGAAGAATATCCCGGATCCCGTAGCGGGCAATGGCCATGGTATGACTGCCGCACACCTCCATGATATTCACCGAGCGATTCCAGGCTTGAAGCGCCCCCGCCAGGGCATCCACCCTGGCCCGGATCCCCCTGGCTACCGCCGGGTCCCTGAATCCGTCGATGTAGTTCATGCTTTAACACCCTCTCCATTCAGGGGAGAGGGCTGGGGTGAGGGTGCCGACTCCACCGCATTCTTCTGCCACTCGGCGATTTCCGAAAACACCGAAAGAATGGTTTGAGCCTCGTGCTCGTTCATGCGCTCAATCGCAAATCCGGCATGCACAATGATATACGCCCCGATCCCGGCATCGGGCACCAGGCTGAGATTGACCTCATGGCGGCTTCCATCCAGCTCCGCAACCCCGGTTTTATCATCCCGGACTTCAATAATTTTCATCGGCACAGCCAGACACATAGTCGTTCCTCACCTCTGAAATCTCATCATTCAAATCTCATGATCCCGCCACAACCGCCTGCCCCAGGGCAATGCAACCATCACCCGGCGGCGTCACGCGGTGCCGGAGCACCGCTACCCCGGCGCACTCCAACTGCCGGGAAAGCTGTTCTGCAAGGATCTGATTCAGAAACACGCCCCCGCTTAATCCCACCCTGCGCCCCGGAGCCTTCGAAAGCCCGTAGTCTATCATGACCTCAGCCGCCCGGGCAACCGCCGCATGAAAGGCCATGGCCCACTGAAAAGGATTTTGCCGAACCTCCGCCAGATCAGACAGTTTCCGGAAGGTCGGAGCCCAGTCGATCCACAGCAGGCTATTGACCTCCTGAATATCAAAGGGAAGAACCGGTATCTCGCCCCCGCTCCATTCACGAGCCGCGCCCTCGAGCAGAATGGCTGGCTGTCCTTCGCTGGTAATGTCACGAGGCGCCAAACCCAGCAGGGCCGAGACGGAATCAAACAGGCGCCCGGCCGCATGGGTCAGGGGGGCATTCACCTGCCGCCGGCACTGCTGTTCCCAGACCTCCGCCTCGTCCCGGGCCCCGCCAAGCCTCATCAGCCGCTCATCAGTCAGTTCAATTCCGGCCTGGATCCACCGCCCGATCAACTGCCGCGCCGGACGGCGCACGGCCGCATCGCCGCCCGGAAGGGGAACAGGCGAAAACGTGGCGAGACGACGAAACGTTCCCCCTTCCTGGACCTCCAGCAATTCGGCACCCCAGATCGTTCCATCCCCGCCCCAGCCCGTTCCATCCATGACCAGAACCAGGCCCTCCCGGACTCCGTTTTCAGCAAGGCAGGCCGCGGCATGGGCATGATGATGCTGAACTTCCACAAACGGCAACTTCCCCGCTTGCGAAAGCTTCCGGCCAAACCGGCTCGACTGCATATCGGGATGCAGGTCAAAGGCAATCCGGTCAGGGGAACGCCCCAGCAACTTTGGAAAGCCGGAAGCCACCTGCTCAAAACGCTCAACAGCCTCCGGGGTATCCAACGGCCCAAGGAGAGAGGATAACACCACATGTCGGTCATACCCCATGGCCACGGCATTTTTCATATCGGCGCCCATGGCGAGCACCGCATGCCGAAGCCGTTCGCCCGTGAGTTCCAGTGTTGTTCCGATCCCCTCCTGATTCATTTCACAATCACCCTTCACTCCTGGGCGGGCAGGATGCCCTCCTCCACCAATTGCTGGTCGGTTTCAGGGGTCAAGGGGATCGGCAGGGGCGTCTGCCCGCTCCGGATCAATTCTTTCTGATACTCCTGAAGCAGGGTATTGACCTCTTCCGCCGACATCTCGGAATCCTCGGACTGGCCAAGCATTTTAAGAAGGCTCTGGCCTGTCACACTGAGCGATGAAGACGGTTTTCCCTTCCCGGAACGCAACGACGCCACGGAAGTGGGAGGCTCGTTGGTTTTGGACTGGCGAATCCGCTGGGCCTCCTGGGCCTGCAAACGATCCAGTTCCTGTCGAATGCGAGCTTCCTCCCGACTCTGCCTGCGGGCCGCATAGGAGGAACGAGGCGCTCCTGCCCGCCCGACCCGCGCCACCGGGGAAACCACTGGATTATTGACGACCGAGACTGGGGCGGGGGTATCCTTGAGCACCCTTTCAAAATGATTCGAGCCGCCACTCATGGAAACCCAATAGTCTTCCGGGTCACGCCGCAACCGGGCCCGCTCATTGACATAGTCGGCTTCAACCACCTCCACTCCCTCAATACTGTCGCCGACTTCCAGCAAGGTGCTCCGGTTGTTTTTCAGATCCACAAGCCCCACCTGGACAACGCCCTTGTTATTGCGAGTAACCGCCGCAATTTTGAACTTGGCGGTGAAGGACTGATCCGGCGGCAGTACGGGTTTACTGAGATCAACCGGAGGCACGGGAAGGGTTTCCTCCCCAAACGGCCTCCGGGTGATAATCACCCCATAGCGATCAAATTGGAGGGGTTCAGCAACGGCCGTAAGTCCCTGTATCAAAAACAACAGAAGGAACACCCCGCTCCATGACTTTCTCAAACTCATGGCTTCCATTATCCTCCCGATAGCCCCGGAAGCAAGGGCGAAGTCAGGGGGAATTGGGGTTGCGTCTCTCACATAACGAGACAATAACCTTATCAGGGAGAGAAGATCACCACCCGCTTCGCTGGAGATGCGGAGCCCAGCGAGGAAGAGGCAGAACAAAATGTTGCGGCGTTTTCGGCCGGGAGTACCCGAGCCAAAAATGCCGCAACACCGTTCCTCGAGGACTGCCCGAGCTGGCGTAGTGCGAGGATTCTTTGACTTTCCTCACGGGAAGGGGTTGCGAGATTTTTCCAAATGGGGTATTCGCCATTTGGAAAATCTCGCACCATTTCTGCTCTCCCTTCTCCCTCTCCGCATCTCCAGCGCAGCGGGTGGTGAGGCGTTTCGGCGTGAAAGAGGAATCCCCGTCATTTGCGAGACACGACACGAGGCTTGCCCATCCGGATCTCCTTCAGCTATAGTCGAGCGGACATTGGAGTTCTGAGAAGAGTACACCCATGACGAACAAATCGCACAACGAAACTGAAGCAACGCCCTTGAAAGCGAACACGGAAGCGGCTCCTGAGCAGGCCGTTCCGACCGAACCCGTTGCCCTGGATCCAAAAGATGTCGAACTTGCCGTGTTAAAAGACCGGTTGCTGCGACTGCAAGCGGATTTCGATAATTTCCGGAAACGCACAATACGGGATCGGGAGGACATGGCCCGCCGCGCGGCGGAAAAGGTTCTTAAGGAACTGCTCCCTGCCATTGACCATTTTGATCTGGGAATCCAGGCGGCCCGGAAAAGCCATATCAAGCATGCCGTAGTCGAAGGGTTTGAGGGAATTCTGAAACAATTCCAGAGCATTCTTGAAAAATCAGGAGTCACCCCCATTGAAACCCGGGGTCAGGCCTTTGATCCCCACATCCACGAATGCGTGACCCAGATTCCGTCCGAGGAACATCCTGAATCGATGGTGATCGAGGAAACAAGAAAAGGGTACCGCCTGGGAACCTACATCCTGCGCGCCTCCCAGGTCATCGTTTCCTCCGGCCCGGCCAAGGCGGCGGAGGCGGCCGAAGTGGAAGCGGAAGGCAATTGACATAGCCTTCAAAATGTCTATGATTCGGCCTTCAATTTCTGGAACGCCCAAGCGTTTCTGCCTCTCAAAAATGGCGTGGTAGCTCAGTTGGTAGAGCAGCGGACTGAAAATTAAGCTGACCGGCTAGTCCACTTTGTCATAAGTCGTTTATTAGAATCTATTTACGCAACACTTTAATAACTGCAAAATCGTTCAGAAAAACGTCTAATAATGCAGTTTAATGAACAGAAAGTGCCGCTAACCGTCACGAGAAACCGTCACGGAAATGCTTCGGTTCGTACCTTCTGTAGTTCTTAAGCCAGTCATCCTGTTCTTTCGCTCTTTGCAACATAGGACTAACCCGAGTTCGCCAGTTGGGCTCAACCTGAAGGAATATTTGCCCGTTTTGAGCACTGGCTGGACACCGAAACCTTAAAATCATTG
>CAIZMS010000315.1 GCA_903934155.1 uncultured bacterium
CCCTGTAACACCTAAAACGTCGGATCTGGGTCACATTCCCCGTTGGAGTTCAAGCTTTAGCTTGCGTATTCACCGTGAAGACAAGCTAAAGCTTGAACTCCAACAAAGGCCTCCGCACTCCGATCCGACGACCATGCGAAAGTTTAAGCGTTGCAAGGTACTAGCAGGCTCGCTGACATTAAGGCTCCCAACGCCCACCTTGACCGGCGCAGTGAGGCCGCGTTTGCGCGGCCTCACTGCGTACGTGTCGAAGGTGTTGTTAGGCCGATGCTGTCAGCTTAAGACCGATAATACCCACTACGATAAACGCTACGCTTATCAAGCGACCCGCATTTGCTGGCTCTCCAAACAGCACGATTCCGAGGATCACTGTACCGATTGCGCCTACGCCTACCCATACGCTATAGGCTGTACCGACGGGGAGTGTTTTCATCGTAATGCCCAGTAGCCACAGACTGATAATCATCGCCATAACCGTCCATACAGTCGGCCACAACCGAGAGAAACCATCCGTATATTTCAATCCGATAGCCCATCCCATTTCAAACAGTCCCGCGAGAACAAGAATAGCCCAAGTCATACTTCTTCCTTCTATAGTCATGGGGTCGTCCTCACATCCGTTCAACGTCATAGCGCATGCACCTCTACCAGCGGGGGCGCACGTCGATCACGGGGTTTAGGTTGTAGTTACGTGAAGGCATCGAAACAGAGCGGCTGGTAGGGGTTGTCATGGCGCGTCTTGTTGGCCGCCCCTCAAAGACGATCTTGAGTTTCTTGATGTGGTAGAATGCCTTGCCGGTCGCATCGTCCGTGCCATGGTTCCGGAAGTAGATGTAGAATTCCTTTCCGCAACTGGCGAAGTCGGGCTCCAGAGAGTGGAAGGAGGTGTACGCGACCTCGTTCTTCCTGCCAAACGAGAAGACGGGCTCGTCCGGGACATTGAAATCGAGCGGGTCTGAACTGCGTCGCATGCAGACGGTTCTGTTTTTCGTGTCCACATTGAAGGTTATCCATTTGTTGATGTGGCTGTTGTACATAAGCGAGGTGTGGTATTCTGTCATCTTGCCCAGGCACGCGGAACGTCCCCCCAGCCCGGGTTCCTTCCACTCGTTCTCGTGGTATTTGTGCCATTCCGTGTTCTTCCCCCGTCGTGCATTCTCAATCAGCAGCTTCTTCGGAGCTCTGGCTACAGCCAAGTGCGCTGCCTCGGGATCCTTGTCTTCCAGTGCGCTCTGTCGGGAAGAGTCCAGAAAATAGTAGTAGATGTAGTCGTCGTCAACGCGTACTCCGGTTCCAGAAATGTTTACGTGACCCCCGAGCTGCTTCTTCAGGATCTCCTCCGTGGGGTCGGGGCACCACGTCGAGATGGCGAAGCCGAGATGATCGTACGACTTGCCGCCATCGGCCGAATAGGCGACGCCCAGCCTGAACCTGGCCATGCGCATGTCGGCGTGTTGATCCTCGTAGTGAAACACCGCGAGCGACTCCCTGGGGTTGATGTCATAGCGGTGCATCATCCATCCAATCCACCCATTGCGTTCCGGCCCTGCGTTCGGGATCCCCCGGCTCTCTATAGCCTCGTAATCAGAGACATCGAGCACCGGTCCCCCGTCCGTCATCGCGCACCGGACCCGGCTGACCCAGGCGTGGGGACCGTCCACCTTCTTCCTGTGCGGGTGAGCGGGATGACTGATGTAGATCCAAGCGTCATTCTTTCCCATGCGCTGCACGGGCATCGGGGCATCGACGCTCCACACGTCGAACTTGTGCATGAGCCCGTCATCGAAGAGGATGCCGGCATCTTCCACGCTGAACCTAAAGTTGTCGATTGTCCTCTCGATCGGAGCGCCGTGCGGTTCAGGCGGCATGCCCCACCCTGACATGGTGAGTGCGAATAGTGCGATCAGATGCCAATGAATTCCGCTCATTGCCCATGCCCGCATTTCGGGTGTTTCGTGGTTTCTCTTCTCATATTTTTTTACTGCAATCAGTTTATTGCTCATGGTGTCGCATTTCGGGTGTTTCGTGGTTTCTCTTCTCATATATAGGGCCAACGTCAAGGCTTCGCGGCGGTATCCCGGCCGCTGGGGCCGGGTTGTTAACATCCTTGGTAGCTGGGGGTCATTTCCCCAGTTTGCGTAATGCTTCCTTTGCTTCGGCATTTCCCTGATCAGCGGCCTTACGGTACCATCTTACGGCCTCAGTTTCATCTTTTGCCACGCCAATGCCATTTTCATAATATTTCCCAAGTTGAAGTTGAAAACTGTCCACATAGTATCCCTGTTCTACGACCTTGCAGAGCCATTTTGCCGCCGCAGCTTCATCTTTGATCACGCCAGTGCCGGTTGTATAGCATTCCCAAAGCTCTAACTGCGCACCTGCCTGTCCCTGATCTGCAGCCTTGCGGAACCATTTCACCGCTTCGGTTTCGTCCTTGACCACGCCGATGCCTTTTTTATAAGTACGCCCAAGATTGAATTGCGCCTCTGCATATCCCTGATCTGCAGCCTTGCGGAGCCATTTCGTCGATTCTGCATCATCCTTGATTACACCGTTGCCGTGATAATAACAAAGCCCTAACCGGTTCTGCGCCTCTGCATATCCCTGATCCGCAGCCTTGCGGTACCATGTTGCGGCCTTGACATCATCCTGGATCACATCGCACCCGACTGTGTAATAAGAGCCAAGCAGAAACTGCGACTTCGCATCTCCTCGCTCCGCAGCCTTGCGGATTTCATTCCGCTTCTCGATGCCAGTATCAATTGTCGGGGTACTACGGCCATGCGAACAATCGTTTAGAACTATGGAGCTAATACCCAAGACGACAAGCAAGACAACGCCTGCCCAAATGATTCTCTTGGATGGCATCGGAGGTTCCTTTTTTCTGGAAGTTAACGGCTTAGGATTATGCGCCGCGCAGCCGGCGTGTAA
>CAIZMS010000316.1 GCA_903934155.1 uncultured bacterium
ACTTTGCCGGGAATGATCGAGCCTTCAGCGAACGTTTTGAGGGTTTCTTCGTACATCTGAGACATCTGGGCCCTTACGGCGTCTTCGACAACCACCGGCGCAGCGCTCTTCTTGTGCTTTTTAGCCATACAATACTTATCTTGTTGTTATTGACTCAGTTACACGGGCGAGACAGCTCAGGGACACCCCCGAAATAACTACCCCCCCCGGACTAAGAATCGGGGATAGTCTCGAATAACCCCCTGCGGAGCAAGCAAAAAAGGGGGAAATTAGAGAGTATTTCTTCGACAGCCGTAATGGCCACCCGAGCTCAGGTCTTATGGCGTTCTTCGGGCCGGATGGACATGACAGCCACGGCACCGTTATCCGAGGATAAATTCAGGGATCCTTGAAGGGTGTTGGCCACCCAGTCCCGCAAGAGAACCAGTCCCGTCTTGATTCCCTCAAACCGCAGGACTTCAGGGGGATAGCCCGGCCCATCGTCCCGGTATTCGATGACAATCATCCCCTCCCCCCAATCCGTCCTGACCCCGATTCGCCCCGTGTTCCCGAGGGGGACACCATGAACTATCGTATTGGAGGCCAACTCCGTGAAAACCAGCGCCAAGTGACCTGCCTGGCGGGGCGAAACCTCAACCGGCGAGGACTCGACAACAAGTTCCACGGAACGCCCTGAGGGAAGGCCCTTCAAGACCCCCCGAATAACCTGCTCCGCCAGATCGGAAACCCGCATGGGTGCCCATCGCGATTCGGACAACATCCGATGGGCGTTCAAAAGGCCGTCAATACGCCCCGTCAGGCGGCCAATCACCCTCTCCACATGAGCCCGACTTTCCGCCGGGGCATGCCGCCCCTCCGTCAAAAGCAGGGCCTGGATCACCATCAGGTTGTTTTTGACCCGATGATCAATCTCTTTCATCAGCTCCAGCTTGGAACGGGATTCCTGCTCGGCCTGTTCATGCAACTTCCGCCTCGCCTGGCATTCCTGGAGAAGAATTTCATTGGCTCTGGAGATCTCGCTCTGGTTCCTCCTGAGCTTTTCCTGCGCCTCTTCCAGGTGGGTCACCACAGAATTGAAGGCCTTCGAGAAATCCTCCATGAATTCAGACCGATGCGAGAGATTACCCTGAGCGATCATCTGGGTCTGCCAGGTCAGGTGACGAAGGCTGGTCTGCAGGTTCTTCAAACTACCCGCCGTAATCCCCTTGGCCTTGAGCGTAGGGGTCAGATCGCCGGCAGACAAGGCCATCACAAACTTCTGGACCGCCACCAGGGTTGACGCCAATTCACGAAAGTGGGCGTTTTCACTCACTTCGTAAGGAAGCCCCGCGGGTAGTGCGCCCCGCATTAGGAGTTCGCAAAGCGCCTCAAGCGCTGAATCCACCGTTTCGGACGCCGAGGGGAATTCACGAACACCGTCACATTGGATCGCATTGCCCATAAGTCTGTAAGCCTCATGATCAACTTAATCGTTCACGCTGGCTTCATCATAACGCACCCCGCTTCAGTGTATAGTCTTTTTGCTTTTTTTACCTATTGCCCCGCCTCCCCGAAACCGGCTATAAACACACCCGATGGTTATGTCCTTTAAACCCAAGGGAGAATGGCATCATGAGTAAATTTATGCTGGTGTTGTTGGCGGTACTGGTGGTGGTGGTCCTGATGGTGATCAGCATTTACAACCGGCTGGTCGCCCTTCGCAACCGCTTCAAAAATGCTTTTTCGCAAATTGATGTGCAGCTCAAACGACGGTATGACCTGATTCCGAATCTCGTGGAAACCGCCAAGGGCTACATCAAGCACGAGCGCGAAACCCTGGAAGCCGTGATCGCCGCCCGGAACCAGGCATATGCCGCAAACCAGAAGGCCGCCGCAAACCCGGAGAATGCCCTGGCAATGCAGGGATTGATGAAGGCCGAAGGGCAGATGGCCGGGGTCCTGGGCCGGTTGATGATGGTGGCCGAGGCCTATCCGGACTTGAAGGCGAATCAGAACATGATGCAACTGAGCGAGGAATTGACCTCTACGGAGAACAAAATCTCATTCGCCAGGCAGGCGTATAATGATTCCGTGATGGAATACAACACGGCGCGCGAAACATTCCCCAATGTCGTGATCGCCAATAGCTTCGGGTTTGCCGCAGCCACTCTGTTCGAATTGGAGTCGCCCGCCGAAGGCCAGGCCCCCAAAGTGAAGTTCTAAGGCCTGCTTTCCTCAGAAAACGGACGGGTCACCAGCGTCTCCGGCGCAATAAAACCGCCCGAAATCAGCATTTTGAAGGCATCCTCAACCGCCATGTCCGTGACGCGGACATTGCCAATCGGCACCAGGTGAAGAAACCCGGAGGTAGGAAGCGGCGACATCGGAATGAAGATGCGGCCCCATTGCTTTCCATCCTGATCAGTCATCGTTCCCGTCAGAAACCCGATGGTCTTGATTCCCGGCATGGGATACTCCACCACGACGACGGATTTGAATGTCTTGTGATTCGGAAGTGAGACCGCATCCACCACCTGTTTGGCGGCCGAATAGATGGTCTTGATAACCGGAATACGCAGAATGAGGGATTCCCCGTATCCCAACAACCGCTGCCCCACCACGCGCCCGGCCACAATCCCCACCAGCAGGACGAGAATCAGGAAGGCCAGAATGGAAATCACCACCTCCACCCAGTGCGGAAGTTCCCAGGGAAGGAGAGACACCAGTGGCTGCAACACCGACGCCATGGCATTAAATGTGGCCATCACAACCACATAGGTGACCCATACGGGAACCAGAAAAAACAATCCCGAAATCAGTCTGTTTCTGAAAAAACGCTGCAGGGACGGTTTCATTGGACTTTCCATTCTTTAAGAATCATTCATTTCAACCGCTCATTGATGGAAGCTGCCGCACGGCGTCCCTCGCCCATGGCCAGGATAACGGTGGCCGCCCCGAGAACAATATCCCCGCCGGCATAGACCCGGTCAATCGATGTCTTCCCGGTCTCGTCCACAATGATGTTGCCCCACTTGGTCGTCTGAAGCCCCTCGGTCGTGCGGGGAATCAGGGGATTGGAATCATTTCCGATCGCCACGATCACCGCGTCGATCTCGTGGATGAATTCGCTTCCCTTGACTTCAACCGGCCGCCGCCGGCCGGAGGCATCGGGCTCTCCCAGTTCGTAACGGAGACATTCCAAGGCGGTCACGCAGCCATCCTTGTCCCCGATCAGGCGCTTGGCATTTTCAAGCAGGTGAAAAATCACGCCCTCCTCCTTGGCATGAGCAAGTTCCTCGATACGGGCGGGCATTTCAACTTCCGTGCGCCGGTAGATGATATGCACTTCACTGGCCCCGAGGCGCACGGCGGTTCGCGCGGCATCCATGGCCACATTGCCGCCGCCCAGCACCGCCACCCGTCCGGAACGGGAAATCGGAGTATCGGCCCGACCGAAGTCATACGCCTTCATCAGATTCGCCCGCGTCAGATACTCATTGGCCGAAAACACGCCGACAAGGTTCTCTCCTTCGATATTCATGAACTTGGGCAACCCGGCCCCCGTTCCGATAAACACGGCATCAAACCCGTCCTCCTCGATCAATGCCTTCAACTTTCGAGTACGACCGATGACAAAGTTGGTTTTGAGCTCCACACCCATTCCCGTCAAGGCGTCGATTTCCTTCTGCACAATCGCCTTGGGAAGACGAAACTCAGGGATCCCGTACACCAGGACACCGCCGGGCTTGTGGAAGGCCTCAAACATGACCACCTGATGTCCCGCGCGCCGCACATCCGCCGCCACCGTAATGCTGGCCGGCCCGGTGCCGATCACCGCCACCTTTTTTCCGGTCGCAGGCTTGATCGTCGGCGCCACGGCACTCCCGGATTCCCGCTCAAGATCAGCGACAAACCGCTCGACCCGCCCGATGGAAACCGCCTTATCCACGCTTTTCAGGGACTTGCCCACGGTACAATGCTCCTGGCACTGGGTTTCCTGAGGACAGACCCGCCCGCATACTGCCGGCAACAGGCTGTTTTTCTTGATAATCGAACAGGCCCCTTGAAAATCCCCATCCGCCGCCGCCTTCAAAAATCCGGGAATGTCAATCCGAACCGGGCATCCCTGCACACAAGGGGCATTCCGGCATTGCAGACAGCGCATGGACTCCAATCGCGCCTGCTCGGGCGTATACCCCAACGCCACTTCCTGGACATTCCGACGCCGGATCGCGGGATCCTGGGTGGGCATCTCCTGGGCGGTAATGGCGATGCGTTCCTTGGGAGTCAGGGGCGTCGTCCGCTTCACTAGACCTTCCAGTTCCTGGCGGGCCAGTGCCGCCAGAGTTTCGGGGGATGAGTGGCTCATGAGTTAACCTTTTCCTTGGCGCTGAGTTCCGCATTCAAATGACACTGTTCATGGGCGTGATCCTCATGTTTCCGGTACGCCTTCAAACGCTGCATCATGTTGTCAAAGTCCACCTGGTGCCCATCGAACTCAGGGCCATCCACACAGACAAACTTGGTCTGCCCGCCGACCGTCACCCGGCACCCGCCGCACATCCCGGTCCCGTCAATCATGATGGTATTCAACGACACCATGGTGTGGACCCCGAAAGGACGGGTCGCCTCCGCGCAGAATTTCATCATGATTGGCGGCCCGATCGCCACCACCATGTCGGGCTTCGGGATCCGGCCGCACACCTCTTTCAGGGGCTCGGTCACCAGCGCCTTTCGCCCCAGGGATCCGTCGTCGGTGCAGATGATGAACTCATCGGCTAGGGCGCGCATCTGCTCCTCCAGAATCACCAGGCCCTTCGTCCGGGCGCCCACGATCACAATGATCCGGTTCCCGGCGGCCTTCATTCCCTTCACAATCGGATGCAGGGGGGCCACCCCGATACCGCCTCCCACACAAACCACCGTCCCGAATTTCTCGATATGGGTCGGTTGGCCGAGCGGGCCGAGAACGCTCTGAACGGATTCGCCGACTTGTTTGTCAGCCAGATTATGCGTCGTTTTCCCAACCGCTTGAAAGATGATGGTAATGGAGCCTTCCACGGGATCGGCATCCGCGATGGTCAGGGGTATCCGCTCCCCGAACTCATTGTCGAGCTGGAGAATGACGAACTGCCCCGGCAACCGCTCACGGGCAATATACGGCGCATTCAGGCGCATCATGTAAACATCGTCCGACAACTGTGTCCTGGCCAGAATTTTATTCATGAATCATCCTTATTCCGGGTTGAAATGGGTGGGCAGTATGCCACCACGCGGGCTCCTCCTCAACAAAAGACTTCGCACAAACCACAGGTCTACCTCAGGCCCGGGTAACCTGGCACCGCCGGACTTCAAACAAGGCGATTGCGGCGGCAACAGCGGCATTGAGTGAGCCCACCCGCCCCCGCATGGGCAACCGGATCACGGCATCACAGGTCTCGCGAATCAGTTTGCCGAGCCCTTCCTCCTCGCTCCCCACCACCACGCCGATGGGCCCGCTCAGATCAGCCTCCTCGTAGGGGGTGGCGGTGCTGGACCCCTCAAGCCCGACCAGCCGGACCCCCTGCTCCTTCAGCGCCAGCATGGCCTGATGCAGGTTCACCACCTGCGCCACCTGCACATGCTCGGCGGCCCCGGCTGAAGCTCGCACCACCGCCGGCGTCACCGAGGCGGCACGATGACGCGGAATCACAACCCCATTAACGCCGGCGGCATCCGCCGACCGGAGCATGGAGCCCAGGTTTTGCGGATCCTGGACATGATCCACCAA
>CAIZMS010000317.1 GCA_903934155.1 uncultured bacterium
CAAATCATTGATAGTCTCATTTTCAATGCTCCCGAAACCCCGCCCATCTTTGTCGTCTTCATATTTTATTAAGCGAAATTATACCACTCCCGCCAAAGTCGCCCATCCTCATTTTACAGGATGCCCGACGGAGGGAGGATCTGGATAGTGTGCGGATGACCATTAACCACGCAAACGAAGATTCACCACCCGCCTGGGGTACCAGGCGGGTGGTGAATCTTTCGGTTTTGAGCCGATTGCAAGCCGATGGCCGTCAAGGCGGATCCCTTAGGTTGACGCGTATGCGCGCCAGCGGGGAGCCTGTATCTTCACCCGCTTGTAAGGTCGTCCAGATGCCCTTCGCTGAGATACTTTCGTGTCTCCGAGGCAATCACTCCGGAAAGCAGAAGCAGGGAAAGTAAGTTAGGGATGGCCATCATGGCATTGGCCATATCGGAGAAATCCCAGACAAATTGGAGCGTCAACACGGAGCCGGCATAAACGGCAAACACCCAGGCGATCCGGTAGGGCCGGATCGCCCTTTTTCCCCACAGATATTCGGCACACCGCTCACCGTAGTAGGACCACCCCAGAATGGTCGAGAAAACAAAGGTCAGCAACCCCACCGTCAGCACGATCGGCCCGATCCCGGGCAGGGTGTCGAAGGCCGCCTTGGTCAGCGCCGCCCCCTTGAGCCCGGCCAGGGCAACCGGGGCTTTCATAACACTGGTCACAACCACCAGCCCGGTAATCGCGCAAATCACCACGGTATCCCAGAATGTCCCGGTGGAAGACACCAAGGCCTGCCGCACCGGATTCCGGCTTTGCGCCGCCGCCGCCGCAATAGGCGCCGAACCCATTCCGGATTCATTCGAAAACAATCCCCGGGCGATACCGAACCGCGCGGCCATCACCACCGTGGCCCCTGCAAATCCGCCGCCCGCCGCTGAGGCCGTAAAGGCCGATTCCACAATCAGCTTCAATGCCGGGAAAATATACACCCCATTGACATACAAAATCGCGGAACATCCGATGACATAGAACAGGGCCATAAAAGGCACCAGAACTTCGCAGAACCGCGAGATTGACCGGATCCCGCCCAGGATCACCAGGGCCGTCACCCCACTGAGAATCAAGCCAACCCACTGCGGGGAGGCATTCATGGTTTCCTTGGCCAGCGAGGCAATGGAGTTGGCCTGAACCATATTGCCAATTCCAAAGGAAGCCACCACGGTACAGAAGGCGAACATGATGCCGACTTTTTTCAGTCCGAGCCCTTTTTCCAGCGCGTACATGGGGCCCCCGAGCATGGTGCCATCCTCGGTCTGAACGCGATACTTCACCGCCAAAAGCGCTTCCGAATACTTGGTGGCCATGCCCAGAACCCCGGTAAGCCACATCCACAGGACAGCACCGGGCCCGCCCAACGCCACCGCCGTGGCAACGCCCACGATGTTTCCGGTTCCAATGGTGGCGGCCAATGCCGTCGTGAGGGCCGCATAGGGGGAAATATCGCCCTTGGCGCCCTTTTCCCTGGTCACCGACAGTTTAAGGGCCCGTCCCAGATGGCGCTGCATGAAGCCCGTACGAAGGGTCAGAAAGATATGGGTGCCAAAAAGCAAAATCAGCATGGGCGGACCCCACAGGACGCCATTCACGGCAATAATCCAGCTGTGCAACGTCTCGATCATCCTAATAACCCGGTTCGTCGCGCTCTGGGCGCGGGTCGCGCCCCAGAAGGGATTCCACGGCGTCCTTGGGCAACTTACCCTGATGTACAAGCGCATGGACTTCGGCGGCAATCGGAGCAGGCACCCCGAGCCGTTTGGCCAACGCCGTCGCAGCGGCCGAATTTTCAACCCCCTCGGCAACCTGCTTCATCCCGGCCAGAATATCACCGATTGTCTCGCCCTTGCCCATCCGCTCCCCAACCGTGTAATTCCGGCTTAACCGGCTGGTACAGGTCAAGACCAGGTCGCCCATTCCGCTTAACCCGGCAAAGGTCTCCGGACACGCCCCCATCGCCACCCCGAGCCGGGTGATCTCGGCAAGCCCGCGGGTCACCAACGCCGCCCTCGCATTATGGCCC
>CAIZMS010000318.1 GCA_903934155.1 uncultured bacterium
CTGGTGATGTCCAACCTGCGTAAGGTTGGAATTTTAACCCTTGCTCTGACCAGCTTGGCAATGGCCGCCGAGGAGGAACTCACCGGGACGTCCGGCGACCGCTGCATCAGTGGCGTCTACCCACACCTGACCGCCTATAGCATGAGCCTGAAAAGCGGGGCGTTCACCAATCCGGGCCTGGGGGAGTGCGGGATCGGCGCGGTCATCCCCTGGGCCGGGAAGTTGTGGATGATGACCTATGCTGCCCACAAGCCCGGGGGAAGTTCGCATAAACTGTATTCCATTGATGACCAGATGAACATGACGATCCATCCCGAATCCGTCGGCGGGACGCCGGCAGCCCGGATGATCCACGACGAGTCCCAACAACTCGTCATCGGGCCGTATTTCATCGATAAGACCGGGAAGGTCCGGGTCATCTCCCCCAAAGTCATGCCCGGCCGGCTCACCGCCATCGCCCGCCACCTCACCGATCCGGCCAACAAGGTCTATGTTTACGGCATGGAAGGGGAGCTCTATGAGGTCGAGGTCCACACCCTGGCGGTGACCCGCCTGTTCGACAACCCGGTGCCGGGCTGGCACAGCAAGGGCGCCTATTCCGCCCAGGGCCTGTTGGTGGTGGCCAACAACGGGGAGACCGGCTTCGAAGGCAAAGACGACAAGCCCGAGCAGTGGAAGGTAGACCAGGCCGCGTTCGTGCCGCGCAAAAGCCCCGAGGAACGAGGCAGCCTGGCGACCTTCGACGGCACCACCTGGAAGGTCATCGAGCGCCGCCAGTACACCGATGTCACCGGCCCCGAGGGCGTCCACCCGACGGCGGCGGGCAAGGTTCTGCCCCTGTGGAGCATTGGCTGGGACCGTCGTTCCCTGCGGCTCCAGGTCCTCGATGGCGGCAAGTTCCACCTCTACCTGCTCCCCAAGGGTGCCCTCAACAACGACCCCTCCCACGGCTGGTACACCGAATGGCCACGCATCCGCGAGATCGGTGACGGTAAGGCGATGATGGACATGCACGGCATGTTCTGGGACTTCCCCCTGGACTTCCGTCCGGGTCACACCGGTGGTCTGGCGCCCATTGGCCGCCATCTGCGCTACATCCCCGATTTCTGCACCTGGAATGGCAAACTGGTGTTGGCTACCGATGAATCCAGCATCTTTCACAACCCTCTCTGCGGCCAGCCCCAGTCCAACCTGTGGATCGGCTCCCCCAGTCAGATCCGCAACTGGGGCGAGGCCTCGGCCACCGGGGCGATCTGGGTCCAGGATCCCGTGTCGGCCGGTACCGTTTCCCCACCGTTCCTGATCAAAGGGTTCAAGAATCGCATCGTCCATTTTGTCAGCGACCAACCCACCGCCTTCACCCTGGAAATCGACCGGGACGGCAGCGGCCGGTGGGAACCCTATGCCACCGTCGACGTCCCCACCGGCTACGTCACCCACCTGTTCCCGGCGGATCTCGACGCCCAATGGGTGCGGGTAACCAACCGCAACGCCTGCACCGCCA
>CAIZMS010000319.1 GCA_903934155.1 uncultured bacterium
AACGTCGCAAAACTTGGACAGTGCCCGCACATCCCCCAAAGTGCTCCAGCCCTCCGAATACCGAGTGCGGGCCGAGGCAATGGTCGCCGCGCGGCGGCTCGTGGGCGGAGTGGAGATTGAAGTCGTCCATGATATGAAGGCTGGGAAAAAGAAATGACGGTCCGGCAAGACCTGGAGACGGTTTTGGACGGCGGCACGCCGGAGCGGACGCCGCTGTCCATCTACGACTGGAACATGGGTACGATTTCGGCGACGGATCTTGCCGCCAAGATGCAGTCGGACGAGTGGCGGCGGCTGCTTGATCTCGGCCTGGGGGTGACCAGTCATTGCGAGATCATTGAGGCGGTCGAGCATGATGTTGAGACGATCACCGGGGAGCGGCGTGACGGCGATGCGGTGTTCGTTTCCACAACCAAGCGCACGCCGGTCGGTGAGATCCGTAAGATCACCCGCAATGGCTGGCATTCCGAGGACTGGATCAAGGAGCCGCAGGATTACCGCGTAGCGCAATGGATTGTCGAGCACACGGAGTTGCGGCCCCGGTACGAAAGGTTCGCCGAGCATGAGGCGGTGGTGGGGGCGCACGGGGTGACGGTTGTGACCGGCAGCGGCAACTGGCTGCACCGCACGCCGCTGATGAAGATCAACATTGACTGGGCGGGCACCGAGTTGTTCTGCATGGATGTGGCGATGGAGGTGCCGGAGTTGTTCGGGTTATACGAGGCGCTGAAGAAACAATTCCTCGCCGAGCAGCGCCTGCTCGCCGCGGGGCCGGGCCGGTATGTCAAGTGGCTTGAAAATCTCACGATCAACATGATCGGCCCCGACCGGTACCGTGATTACCTGATGCCGGTCTACCGGGAGGGTGTGCCGATCCTCGCCGCCGCGGGCAAGCGGGTGATGGTGCATTATGACGGCGCGTTGCGGGTCATTGCCGACCAGATTGCTGATGCCCCATTCCACATGATCGAGTCGCTGACCGAGCCGCCGGAAGGCGACCTGGCGTACGATGAATGCCGTAGGCTGTGGCCCGACAAGGTGTTTTGGGCCAATCTCAACCTGGAACTCTACGACCTGCCTGAGGCGGCGCTGGCGCAGGCCGTACGCGACCGGGTTCAACGGGCTGGCCGCCGTGCGCTGGCCTTCGAGATATCCGAGGATCTCCCGAAGAATTGGAAGGCCGCCATTCCCGTCATCCTGAAAACATTGGCGGACCTCTAGAAAAGAGGGGGTATAAGATCCTGCAACGGTTGATAATTAATGGGGGAAACATAATGCAACGATATGGCTCGGTGATTGGAATCAAGGAAGCGAAAATCAGGGAATACAAGAAGCTCCACGCGGCCGTGTGGCCTGATGTGCTCAAGAGGATCAAACGGTCTCACATACGCAATTACTCGATCTTTTTAAGGAAGGTGGCAGGCAAGCACTATCTGTTCAGTTACTTCGAATATACCGGCAAGGACTTTGCAGGCGATATGGCGAAGATGACCGCTGATCCGATGACGCAAAAGTGGTGGAGTGTCTGCAAGCCCTGCCAGCAGCCGCTTCGCGATTGCCAGCCAGGCGAGTGGTGGGCCGGTATGCAGGAGGTTTTTCATTGCGATTGAAACGCAAGTTTTGTGACACTCTTATAGGCGAATTGATACATGCAAAGAACAGGGCATATGAACGATAAACCCGGCGATATCCATTCCCCATGCTGCATTCAGGGCGGATTGGTGTCCATAACCTTTCGGGAGCTGGCACCTCATGAGGTGGTGGATCTTGTAGTCCGTTCGGGATTGAAAGGAGTGGAGTGGGGCGGGGATGTCCATGTGCTGCATGGTGACGAAGTGCGGGCAAAGGAAGTGGCCGCTTTGACCCGGGAGGCAGGCTTGTGTTGCTGCGCCTATGGCAGTTATTACCGACTTGCGGCCAGCGAGGGAGACGGGCTTGCCTTTGAGCGGGTACTGGCTTCCGCGCGGCTACTTGATGCGCCCACGATCCGGGTCTGGGCCGGGCGCGAGGGCAGCGCCGAAACCACTCCGGAACGCCGTGCCGCCGTGGTGGCGGATGCCCTGCGCATTGCCGATCTGGCCGCCAGCGAAGAGCGGATCATTGCCCTGGAATATCATTCGGGAACCCTGACCGATTCTGCGGAATCCGTGGCGCGTCTCATGCGGGAACTGGCGCATCCGG
>CAIZMS010000320.1 GCA_903934155.1 uncultured bacterium
CCATTGACATGGTGGAGATGATCGAGGCCAAGACCAAGGGAAACTTGGACCGGGATGAGGAACGTCTGCTGAAAACAACCCTGACCTCCTTGAAGATGAACTATGTGGAAACGGCGTCCACCAAGCCCGTCGAACCGGCGGCCGAGGTAAAGAAAGACGATTTACCGAGTCATCCGGACAAGGGTTAGCTCCAAAACCGTCTGCCCGGAGACGCGACTGGACACCAGGGATTCATGCGCCTCAATCAGCAGGCGATGGTTACGCCGCAGTTCGGCCGCCGTGTAGAGCCGGGCCTGTCCGGCCATTTTCCCAACAACAAAGGGATGAATCGAGCGCGGGTCGCGCTTGAAAACCGCCGCCATAAGGGCTTCCGACTCCTCGGGTATCCCCCCCCACTCCGCCTGTCGCCCTCCGATCCGCAACCAGCCCTGATCCAGCGCCTCCCGGTAAAGCATCAGATCCCTCACACGGTTCATGAGTGAAATCACGATCCCAATGGGATTCTCCTTACCAGCCAGAAATTCCCCGACAATTGCCAGGGCTTCCTTTAAATTACGCTCACCCACGGCATCCTGAAGATCCCACATGGCCGAGGTTGGAGTGGCCGACACCACCGCCTGCACATCCTGCCGGGTCGCACGGCGGCGCTCCCCGAGAAACAGCGCGAGTTTTTCCGCCTCCATTTCGATCAACCGCGAATCGGCACCCACTCGCGCCTGCATCAGTTCCAGCGCATCGGCGTCGGCCGTGATTCCCCTGTCCTTCAACGCCCGGGGAATCTTCTCCCGCGCCATCTGCTCAACCTGGTAAGCCTTCTCCGGCAACATGAACTCGCGAATCTCAAACCGGGAGGAGAAAAGCTTGTAGAGGGCAGATCGCTTGTCCAACTTGGGGGCCGTCATCAGAAGCGTGGCATCCCCCGCGCGCCCCGCCTCCAGCGCCCCGGTCAGTTCCTTCATGGCCGCTTTAACCGCCTCGTTTGCGGAAAGTTTCACATCTCCCAGGAAGGTGACGGATCGCCACCAGACAAGCTTTCCGCGAACCATGAGAAAACCCGGGGTCACCAGCGCTTCGTGGCAGCGCTTGATGATCGCCACCGCCTCATCCTCCGAATCCGACCGGCCTTCGATGATTTCAAGTCCAAAAGCCTGCTCCGCAGCGGGAACAAGCTGGTTCACCAGCTCGCGGGCGGCGGTGGTCAGGGGATACTCATCATCCCCCATAAACAGATAGGCTTGCTTCCGGTTAGTCATCCTTGCCAGTCGGCTCCAAAAATGTATTAATGCTTCTATCAGTTTGGTTGTGGTTTGTCACGGAGCAAGGGGACATAACTCTCTAAATCCTAATCATAATCTTAATCGTAATCGTAATCCTGTTCTTTCGACAAAGAAGGGAAATCGATTAGGATTACGATTAGGATTACGATTAAGATTAGGATCATTATGAAACAATGGTTGTCAAAATTCCGCGCCCAGCGCCTGAGGGATCGGTTCAGGGACGGGGCTCGAAAGAGTCCTGACGCGGATCTTGCCTGGTGGAACCAACCGCTCCTCTCATTGGCCATCGGCCTGTGTCTCTGGGGAGCGGCAAGCCTTCTCATTCCGGCTGAAACCGGTGGACGGTCTGGCGACTTATTGAATGACTCGCTTCTGAAGGCCGCGCACGAAATCCTGTTGCTTGCCATCACCCTCATCTCCGGG
>CAIZMS010000321.1 GCA_903934155.1 uncultured bacterium
AACGTCGCAAAACTTGGACAGTGCCCGCACATCCCCCAAAGTGCTCCAGCCCTCCGAATACCGAGTGCGGGCCGAGGCAATGGTCGCCGCGCGGCGGCTCGTGGGCGGAGTGGAGATTGAAGTCGTCCATGATATGAAGGCGGGGAAAAAGAAATGACGGTTCGGCAAGACCTGGAGACGGCTTTGGAAGGCGGCACACCGGAACGGACGCCGCTGTACGTCTCCGAGGACCTCCCGAAGAATTGGAAGGCCGCCATCCCGGTCATCCTGAAAATCATGGAATCGAGTCAACGGTAACACAGGAGGAACAATGTCTGGAACCATGCACATCAACATCATTCACCGCTGTACGGTCGGCAATCTTTTGAAGCCTGCCGACCGGGATGATTTCAACGCCTTGCAATTGATGCAGACCATGTCTCACCAGGCGGGGCTGAAAACCACCATGCTGGTAGGCGCACCCAGTATGCACTGCCCCGAAGTGGTTGCGTGGCTGAAGAACGAAGCAGCCGAACATGGCGATGAACTCGGCCTCAGTCTGCATTCACTGGAATATGGCGACTATGAGAAGCGGTATGGCACGAAGGAAGGGATGTTCTACCTGTTGCCGTTTGAAACCCGGAAAAGGGTGTTCGTTGATTACATGGAGCTTTTCCGAACAATGTTCGGTAACTATCCGGTTTCGGTTGCCACGTACCTGATGGATGCCCGTACCCTGAACTGGATCCACGAAGAATATCCCATGGTCACCGCCACCATCACCAGCTGCTTTGAAGAAGGGGTGAAGATGTTCCACGGTAATCTCAACCAGTGGTACCTTTTTACCGACGGTGGACCCTGGGGCGCGTACTATCCGTCTCGTGCCAACTCGCTCGTCCCTGCCGGGGATGAAAAAGAGTTCTGCGGCATTGTCGGCCTGCCTCATTTGAATCGCGACATGCTCATGGCCATCACCAGCCGGGATGATCTGTTTTCTTCACATCCTTCCAACTTGGTGCGCGCCAAGGCTTATCAGGAGGATCGGTGTTCCTACATGTACCACTTCGTTGACGAGTGGGAGAAGCAGCTTGCGCTCAACGGCTGGGGGTACTACAACACGTTCGTGTCGCCCACGTGGTTGACCGATAACAGTATGCTCGATGAAACCGGGGCATTCAACACCAAGTTCTACCGCGAAACCATTGAGTATCTGGGCCGTAAGTGCCGCGAAGGGGTTGGCCTGGCGAGCACCATGGGGCAGTTCGCCACCTGGTTTAAGGAGAATGTCCCGGTGGGTGCCCCCGAGGTCAACCACTGGCACGACCTGATCTGCGGGACCAAGCGACAGATGTACTGGTACGCCGATCCGTACTTTCGGGTGACAGTGGACGGCAACACCAGCGGCGCGCTGTATGACATCCGCCCGTGGGCGGGCCGGGTAGAGCGCAATCTGGGAATAGATACCCCCAACCTGTGCAACATGAATTACCCCTTCCTCCTTTCCTGTGAGCACCGGGGTGGGGTTCACGATGGCTCCATACACACCCTGCGGGTGAGGGTGGGTGCTGAGACCAAGGAGATTTCCTGTCGTCGTTCCTCGATTGAGGCGACGACGGTGGGGGGGCATCCGGCAGCCGTTATCAAGCCCGTTACACTCAAAGTCGGTGGTGTGGATCTTGTCATTGAATCGCGCTACCTGTTCAAGGGGGGCGGGGTGATAGAGATTGAGCGGCGCCTGGTACGCTCAAGCGACCCTTCTGCGGTTGTCACGTTCATCGAGTATCACTGCGGATGTCATGGCAATACAACCTACCCCGAAGATATGCGGGGTATCGTACTGGGGGTGGAAGGAAAGAACGGCGCCAGGGAACAGCTGACCTATGCCTACCAGTCGCGAGAGCTGAGCGTGCAGGAACCGGTTTCGGTGCAGGCCGCCATACCCCAACTGGGGTGCCAGGTTGTTCTGGAAAGCCAGGATGCCCGGGTTGGGTATGCCCGCGAAGGGTGGCTGTTCAAACCGTTTTTCTGGCTGACGATGGAAAAGGATGTTTGCGAAGGGGAGGTACTTGCCACATGGCTGAAAATTCAAAAGATCGGATAATCCGCTGCCCGGAATGCTTTGCCAAGGATATCGATGTGTTCATGTTCTACGATGAAGCAGATGACGAGTTCTACTGTTACAAGTGCTGTTACGCCGGCACCAAGGAAGAGGTGGAACGTGACTTTGCGCATTTTATCGATCGCAAGTACCGTATGCGGGGCAAGCCGCACCCGGCAGAGGTTTTCTGACTGATAAAAGGAGAAAACATGATGCAACGATATGGCGAAGATGGCCGCTGATCCGATAACGCAAAAGTGGTGGAGTGTCTGTGAACCCTGCCAGCAGCCGCTTCGCGATTGCCAGCCAGGCGAGTGGTGGGCCGGTATGCAGGAGGTTTTTCATTGGGATTGAAACGGAAGTTCTTATGAGAAATATAACTGCGGCGTTCTTCAATAACGGGGCCTCGTTTTTCAAAGGCGATGTGATTGACTATGTCTATGCGCGGGGTCGCCGGAACCAGATTGCCGCGATGTCGGACTTGTATCCGGTGGTCATTTCAAACGAAAACTTCAAGGAGCACGCCGACAAACTGGCCCGCGTGGAGGCGATCTTCTCCTCCTGGGGAATGCCGGAACTGACGTCTGCGGAACTTGACCGCCTGCCTGCTTTGCGCGCGGTTTTCTATGCGGCGGGTTCGGTCAAAGGGTTTGCAAAAGCGCTTTTGCAAAGGCGGGTGACGGTGTGCAGTTCATGGACCGCCAATGCGGTATCCGTCGCCGAGTTTTGCCTGGGGCAGGTGCTTCTGGCGTGCAAGGGCTACTTTCAAAACA
>CAIZMS010000322.1 GCA_903934155.1 uncultured bacterium
CGTTCTTGGTGTAGTTGTTAAGGGGGCAGGGGGTCCGGATACCGGCCACCACGTCTTCGCCCTGGGCATTGATCAGCCAATCGCCATAGAACTTGTTATCGCCGGTGGCCGGGTTCCGGGAGAAGGCCACGCCGGTCGCGGAGGTGTTGCCCATGTTGCCGAACACCATGGCTTGGACATTGACGGCGGTACCCCATGCATCCGGAATGGACTCAATGCGGCGGTACGAGATCGCGCGCTTGCCGTTCCAGCTCTTGAACACCGCGCCAACGCCGCCCCACATCTGGGCCATGGGATCATCCGGGAAGGCCTTGCCGAGCGCCTTCTTGACGCGCTCCTTGAACTTCTCGCACAGGATCTTCAGGTCATCGGCCGTCATATCGGTGTCGGACTTGTAGCCCTTCTTGGCCTTGAGCTCGTGCATGATGCCTTCCAGCTGCATGCGGATCCCCTTGCCCTCGGCGGGCTCGATGCCCTCGGACTTCTCCATCACCACATCGGAGTACATCATGATCAGGCGGCGGTAGGAGTCGTACACGAAGCGCTCATTGCCGGTTTTGGCAATCAGGCCGGGGATGGTCTTGGTGCACAGACCCACGTTCAAGACGGTTTCCATCATGCCCGGCATGGAGGTGCGGGCGCCGGACCGGCAGGACACCAGAAGCGGATTCTGGGGATCGCCGAACTTCAGGCCCATATCGGCTTCCATCTGGCGAAGCGCGACATCCACCTGCTCAGTCAGGATTTTGGGAAATCGGGATTTGTTCGCGAAGAAATCGTTGCAACAATCTGTTGAAACGGTGAACCCGGCAGGAACCGGAAGGCCTAGGTGGCACATTTCGGCGAGATTTGCGCCCTTGCCGCCCAAGAGATTCTTGTCACTCGCGCCGCCCTCGGTTTTTCCGGGGCCGAAACTATACACATACTTCTTACCACTATTCGATGCCATTGCTACGTACTCCTGTTTATGTTGTATCGCGCCGTTTCTGCGGCGCGACTTGTCAAACTGAACCCTCAAAACGGATCATGGCGAAACCGGGCGGCGTTCGAGCCGCACAAAAAAACACGCGCACGGCATAATCCGGCCACGAGAAAAGTCGTGACTGGTGTTCGCCGACCGCGAGAAATGCGGACTGGACAACCGAACTTGAATCGCTACGATTAACCGGCGCAATATATGGAATGCAAAGTAACATCGCAAGGCGTTTCTTGCGATAGATGAAAAAGAGGAGAATCAGTTGTGAGTAAATCATTGAGTCTGGCGGCAAACACCATTCGCGGTCTCGCGATGGACGGCGTTCAAAAAGCGAATTCAGGACATCCCGGCATGCCCATGGGAATGGCAGATGTGGCCGCTGTGCTCTTCCTGAAGCATCTCAATCATTGCCCCTCCCGTCCGGATTGGGCAAACCGGGACCGGTTTTTGCTTTCGGGCGGACACGGCTCCATGCTGTTGTACAGCATGCTCCACCTGAGCGGATACGCGTTGCCTCTGGATGAATTAAAGCAGTTCCGCCAGTGGGGCAGCAAAACCCCGGGTCACCCCGAGTACGGCCACACGGTCGGCGTGGAGGCCACCTCTGGCCCGCTGGGGCAGGGGTGCGGCATGGGAACCGGGATGGCGCTGGCCGAGCGCATGATGGCCGCCCGTTTCAATGGCGGAGTGTATACTCCGGTGGATCACCAGACTTATGTGTTCTGTGGCGATGGCGATATGATGGAGGGCATTTCGCATGAGGTGTTCTCGTTCGTCGGTCACCTTGGCTTGAACAAGCTGGTGGTTTTTTATGACAGCAATCACATCACCATCGAGGGCGACACGGATCTGGCCTACAGCGATGATGTGCGGAAGCGCTTCGTCGGGTATAAGTGGAATGTCCTCGAAATTGACGGGCATAATTATGAGGAAATCGACAAGGCGATTCTCGCCGCCAAGGCCGAGAAGGATCGCCCGACCCTGATCATTACTCACACGCATATCGCGCACGGATCCCCGCATTTGCATGATTCCCACAAGGCTCACGGTGAGCCGCTGGGGGTTGAAGAGATCAAGGCCACCAAGAAGGCCCTGGGTATGCCGGAAGACCAGGATTTCTATGTTCCCGATGCCGTGCGCGACCTGTTTGCTGCGCGTGCCCGAGAAATGGACTCCAAGGTTGCCGGATGGGAAGCGGATTTCAAAAAATACGCCGCTGCCCACCCCGAGCAGGCCAAATTATGGGAGGCCTGCCTGAAGCAGGTGCTACCAGCCGACCTCGAGAAGCAAATGCCGGTCTTTGACAAACCCGAGGCCACACGCGTGTCTTCCGGAAAGGTGATGCAGAAGATTGCCAAGGCCATGCCCTGGTTCGTGGGCGGTGCGGCGGATCTGGCTCCGAGCACCAAGACGTTCCTGGACGGATTCGCCTCGGTGTTGCCGGGTAAGTTCGAGGGGCGCAACCTGCACTTCGGTATTCGGGAACTGGGCATGTCGGCCATTCTGAACGGAATGCAACTTCATGGCGGATTCCGCGTGTACGGCTCGACTTTCTTCGTGTTCTCGGATTACTGCCGACCCACGATCCGGGCGGCGGCGTTGATGAACCTGCCGACGGTGTATGTGTTCACCCACGACAGTTTCCATGTGGGCGAAGATGGCCCGACGCATGAACCCATCGAGCAGATCGCCAGCTGGCGCTGTATGCCCAATGTATCCGTGATCCGGCCTGCCGATCCCACCGAGGCGGCGGCCGCCTGGCTCTCGGCCCTGAAGAATACGACCGGCCCGACCTTGCTCCTGATGACCCGCCAGAATCTGCCGGTGCTTGACCGGACGGTTTATCCGGCCGCCTCAAACCTTGAGAAGGGTGCTTACACCCTGTGGCAGAGCGGCGAGGGGACACCCGACCTGATCCTCATCGGAACCGGCTCGGAAGTGAGCCTGGCTCTGGATGCGGCGAAGGAATTGGCCAAGGAAGGCAAAAACGTGCGAGTCGTCAGCATGCCGTCCTGGGATCTGTTTGAAAAGCAGAGCGCCGACTACAAGGTGAAAGTGCTGCCGACTGACTGTAAGAAGCGGTTGGCGATTGAGGCGGGTTCATCCTTTGGATGGTCGAAGTATGTCGGCTGCAAGGGACGCACCCTCTGCGTGGATCACTTCGGGGCCTCCGCGCCAGCCAAAACCCTCGCCGAGAAATTCGGCTACACCACCACGAATGTGGTGAAACTGGCGAGGGAAGTGTTGGGTTAACTTCACCCATGGCTCGATTCATCATACATGGTGGGAAACGACTGAGCGGCACCTATGTGCCGGGCGGCAATAAAAATGCCGTCCTGCCAATGCTGGCGGCCTGTGTTCTCACGGATCAGCCGGTGGTTCTGGAGAATGTCCCCTTGATTGAGGATGTTCGTACGATGCTGGATCTGCTGTCCGGTATTGGGGTGGATATCGAGCGGAAGGGCCACACGGTCAGGATTTGCGCCAAGGGGCTTCGCCGCAGCAAGTTGGATCCCGAACTGTGCCGGAAAGTGCGGGCCTCTATCCTGCTGGCCGGGCCGATGGCGGCGCGACTGGGGCGAGTGACCCTCTCCCCGCCGGGTGGCGATGTGATTGGTCGACGGCGGTTGGACACTCATTTTCTGGGATTACAGGCGCTGGGGATTGATGTGGAGGGCGGAAAGAATTTTGTTTTCCGACGCAAACGTCTCGAGGGTGCCGCGATGGTGCTGGATGAAGCGAGCGTGACCGCCACGGAAAATGTGCTCATGGCGGCTACCCTGGCCAAGGGCGAAACAACGATTTTCAATGCGGCCTGCGAACCGCATGTTACCGACCTGGCCCTGCTCCTGAATAAAATGGGGGCGCAAATTACCGGATTGGGGACGAATCGCCTGGTCATTCGCGGCGTGGAGACGCTGGGTGGGGCGACGCACACGGTGCAGCCGGATTACATCGAGATCGGAAGCTTTGTGGCCGCCGCGGCGGCCACGGGCGGCGAACTGAAAGTGGGCGGCGTGGAAGCCGAGCCCATGCTCATTATCAGTAAGACTTTCCAGAAACTCGGGATTAAACTCCAGATTGACGGAGCGTCACTGACGCTTCCCGCCCGTCAGACCCGGAGGATTGTCAGGGATTTCGGTTCCGCGATTCCCAAGATCGAGGATGGTCCCTGGCCGATGTTTCCCTCGGATCTGATGAGTGTGTTGCTGGTGGCGGCGACACAGGCGAAGGGGCCGGTCCTGTTTTTTGAAAAGATGTTTGAGAGCCGGATGTATTTTGTGGATTACCTCATCGGCATGGGGGCGGGGATTGTCGTGTGCGATCCGCACCGCGTCCTGGTGACGGGTCCGTCCCGCCTGCATGGGATCAGCATGGCCAGTCCGGATATCCGCGCCGGCATGGCGCTTCTCATTGCCGCGCTCTGCGCAAAGGGCGAAAGCGTCATTCACAACGCCCAGACCATTGACCGCGGCTATGAGCTCGTCGAGGAACGCCTCCAGGCCCTCGGCGCCGATATCGTACGGGAAGAATGATTCCACCAAGAAAGCTTTCTTGTGGATTTTTTATCGCCTGTTATCGAAGCCCGTAAACTCGATGATGAGAATACCTGGTGAAACAAATAGCGCCATTGTGGGTAGCCCCAATACTGGCATTAACAATGTGAAAACATCTTCTCGTTGCGGGATCATCATGTTCGGCCTGTTCTTTGCAGTGGCCGCAATTCTTCTTAATGCGGGATATTATTTGTCACAGGCAATGTGTCCTTTGATTCGAAGTGATGCTTGGTATTTTCTGGATGCCTTTGTCATAAAGTGGTCTGGCGAGGGGTTTCATAGTGCTGATTGTTTTGTTAAGCGAAGCATTACAGATCACGCTCAGCCGTTGAACAAAATCCTGCTTTATCTGAATTACCGGATATACAAGTTGGACTTCGTGGTAGAAGCGCTTTGCGGGTTCGCTGGTTTATTTTTATTTGTGGGCATTGCTCTTTTCCTTTTCATTAGATCTGCCGATGTGCGGCGCCACCATTTTATTGCCTCTGCGATGTTCTTTGTATGCGCTTTGATGGCTTTGACATCCATGAATACAACGGAGTTCTATACGTGGTCGTTGGTCACCTTTGAGCTCAACTACTTCACTCTGTCTGTGATTGCTGCGCTTGCGATTTGGGCTTGTGCGAATTCGCAGAAGTGGGGCCTGAGCGTCAGCCTCGTGCTTTTGTTGGTTTGCATCATGGTTTTAAGCGGAGATACCGCTTCACTGATTGCGTGGGCAGCCATTTTCCCGTGCATTTTGTATAAAGGATGGCGCTCGCAAGGGCGTCCCCGTCGTCTCTGTTTCATTATTCTTGGTGTTGGTACGGCGATTGTTGTTTCGTATTACACAATCATTTACCTGACATCTATTCATCCGGCATCATTTTGTGTGAAAAGTCAGGCAGGGGGATTGTTGCCTGGCTTTTCTGTCGGAATCTTCATAGAGGCCTTTCGGATTGTATTCTCGTCGGCAGTAATCCATCAAATGCACCTTTCGTTCGTCGGGAGCGCCACAGGGAGGCTGATTGAATGGCTTGTCAGTGTCGTGCTGTTTTTCTTTTACGTGCGTTTCTTTGTTGATCTGATATTGAGCAGGATAAATTTCAGTGTTTATAAGTATTTTGTCATGTTCGTTTTGATGCACGCTTCAGTCTCTGTAGTGTTGATCATGATCGGAAGAGTGCCGGAATATGGCGTACAGTACCTGGGGCAACCGCGGTACATATTAATCTATCAGGAAATTCCGTTTGCGCTGTTATTGGACTATTCGTTGTCGAAATGTTGGCCGACTCAAACCCGAGCATGCTCAAAAAAGTAGGGTTGGCATAACGACAACGATCATCCAGAACAAGCAGAGTTCCTTCAGTGGTGGCTTCGACCAGGGTGTGGTAACGCTCGGTCGATTCGCGAAGGTTATCGACCACTTCCTGGCGTTCC
>CAIZMS010000323.1 GCA_903934155.1 uncultured bacterium
CGCCAACCAAAGGACTCGCGATGATCCGATCGGAAAAGTAGCCGTTGTGAAACTCGCCCCACCGTTGCCCATGGACAATTTTTTCTGTTTCGATGGGGTCTTCCATGTCGTGACCTTACCTCGATCCGCCTTCGCGGCCATCCGACACCAACTCAATCGTAACCGGGCCGTCGTTGATGATCTCGACGCTCATGCTGGCTCTAAAGGTGCCGGTGGCCACCTGGCCGGGGCCCAGGATCCGCCGGAGATGGCCCACATAGACTTCATAGAGCCGCTCGGCTTCGGCGGGAGGAGCGGCATGGATGAAGCTCGGCCGGTTCCCCTTCCGGGTATCGGCGTAAAGGGTGAATTGGGAAACCACCAGCACCGCCCCACCTACCTCTCCCAGCGCCAGGTTCATCTTGTCCTGTGCATCGGGAAAAATCCGCAACCCGGCCGTCTTCTCAGCCAGATAAAGCGCATCGGCCTCCGTATCGCCGATCCGGACGCCAAGCAGAATGGCAAAGCCTTTTCCAATCGAGCCGGTGATCTGCCCATCCACGGTGACACTGGCACGACTGACGCGCTGGATGAGACACTTCATTGATCTTTTATCGGATTTCCGCGACCAGTTCCGACTTCAACGTCGCCTTGATTTTGTCGTGGAATCCGTTCGCCACCTCATCAGTCAACGTCTTCTCCATCGACCGGTAGGTCAGCGAGTAAGCCATACTCTTCCGGTTTTTGCCGACCCCTTCGCCCCGATAGATATCAAACAGACGAATATCCACCAGCTCCGGCGGAGCCACCGTCCAAATGGTCTTGAGAATCGCCTCGTGCGAAATCCCATCATCAACGACCAGCGCCACATCACGATCCACACTGGGGAAAGTCCCGAGGGCGCGGGACACCGGAATCCGAAGAGCCTGGGCCACCAACGGCGCCAGATCCAGCTCAAGCACCGCCACCGGATCAACCAGCCGCCACTCGGCGCGAACCCGCTCACTGACCAACCCCATCGTCCCGACACAGGCGCCGGAGATCCAGATACTGACGCCCCTCCCCTCATCATAACAGGGGCTATTCAGAGGCTTTAGCACGAGATCCAGGCTCGACAATCCACCCTTCACAACTTCCGAAACATGTTGGGCGCGGCAGAGCGACTCCAGAATTCCCGTAATCCACTGAAACATCTCCTCATCCTTCACCGGCTGGGTTTTCGCCATCCCGATGCGCCCCACGGGGCCCATCAGGCCGATGCAAATCCGGTCGGCCTCGGCATTTTTTCCATGACCATCCTTGAAGAACACACGTCCCATTTCAAACAACGACGCTTCCCGGGCCTGTCGTGCCCGGTTCTTCCCGAGGGTTTCAATCATCTGGGGAATAAAGGAATCCCTCAACACCGTGTGATCCGCACTGATCGGGTTCGGCAACACCACCCGCTTCTCCGGGTCACCATGCCCCACCAGGTCCAGCAGGCGCCCGGAAAGAAAACTGTAGTTCATGATTTCCGACAACCCGAGGCCAACCAGATTGGCGCGACAGGCCAGAATGGCTCGAGTGGCTTTATCCTCTGCGCCGGGAATGATCCTGGCCACCGGTGACGGCGAGGGAACTTTATCCAACCCGTGAATGCGCGCAATTTCCTCGATCAGATCCGCCTCCTGCTTAAGGTCAACCCGATACGCGGGAATTTCCATCACGCAGCACACGGCATCCCGGGAAATAAGCCCCAGCCCCAACGCCTTGAAAATCGTCAGGATTACCTCATCGTCAATCTGAATTCCCAGAAGATCCCGCGCCCGCTCAAACCGCAGCGACACCTGACCGCGTGCCAGTTTGACCGGAAAGACATCAATCACGCCCTTCGCCGCCACACCGCCCGCCAGGTCCACCATCAACTGCGCGGCACGCCGACTGGCCCAGTCGACGTTCTCGATATCCACCCCGCGCTCGAACCGATAGGACGAGTCGGTGGATAGCCCCAGCTTCTTGGACGTCTTCCGGATATCGGACGGCTTGAAATAGGCGCTCTCCAGCAGAACCGTTTTGGTGACGTCCCGAATTTCGCTCCCTGCCCCGCCCATGACGCCAGCCACAGCCACCGGCCGCCTGCCATCGGCAATCATCAGCATATCCGGATTGATTTCCCGCGCCGTGCCATCGAGCGTGCTCATGGGTTCCCCGGCCTTTGCGCGGCGCACCACGATTTTGTGGCCTTCCAGCAACTCGTAGTCAAAAGCATGCAACGGTTGCCCGCATTCCAACATGACATAGTTGGTGATATCCACGACATTGTTGATCGGCCGGATCCCTGCCGCCGATAGACGCCGTTGCATCCATTGCGGACTCGGGGCAATCGTGATCCCGGAAAGCACCCGGCCGCTATATCTCGGACACCCAACCCCGTCCTCGATGGAAACGCTGGCGAGACTCTCGACCGTGCGGGATTCTTCCTTCACGGACGGACTTGGCACCTTCAACGGCTTACCCAGCAAGGCCGCCACCTCGCGGGCCATCCCGATCAGGCTAAGGCAATCCGGCCGGTTTGGCGTCACCTCAAGCTCCAGCACCGTCTCCGGCGGCCCGGCAATTTCGGAAAAAGGTGTTCCAACCTTGGTCTCGGGCGGCAGAATCATCAGCCCACTATGATCCTCGGACAATCCCAATTCATCGGCCGCGCAGAGCATACCGAAGGATTCGACGCCCCGGACCTTGGCCTTCTTGATCTTCAAGCCGTTCGGAACCAGGGTTCCGAGTGTGGCCAGCGGCACCTTGATCCCGGCGGCCACATTCGGCGCACCGCAGACCACGGTCAGGGTTTCCGTCCCACTGTTCACCTGGCAGACGGTCAACCGGTCGGCATTCGGATGCCGTTCGACCGAAAGCACTTCCCCCACCACGATTCCCGTGAAATCCCCGCCGATGGTCTTGATCCCCTCGACTTCCGTTCCGGAGACCGTCAGTAGGGAAGCCAGCTCCTTGGGACTCTGGTCAAC
>CAIZMS010000324.1 GCA_903934155.1 uncultured bacterium
AAGCGTCGATTGAATACGACCAAGAAGAACATCCAGCCGACTTTGATCCTCGGATGGCCCCCCTGACAACATCTCCCGTTCCAGGAGATCCACCTCGCCTGTCGTGGTGGCCAGCAGAATCAGGGTGCCTGCGGGCAACGCTCCTGCCAGTGGCGCCAGAAGCGGAGTGAGCATCCGCATCACGCGCGAGGCGTCCCCCCCCTCCGGCAAGCCCGGAATCTGGGCCGCAAGATGGGCCTGAAACGCCTTCGTGCTGAACCGGGATACTTCGGTAAAGGCCGGAGCACCGCTCAGGATCCCGGCCCAGCACGCCTCCATCCCGCGCCCCCAGGCCGTCACCAGATCCTGTTGAACCACCACCACCTTCATGGCCGCAAATCCTGGAATTCACCGGCCTTCCAGCGGGCGCGGCAGCGTTCGAGCATAGGTGGGGACACCATGCAGACCCGGCTGTCAGTCGCCCCGATGAAAACCTGAACCGTGTAGGCGCGGGCCGCGGTCGTTCCATCCGCCTTGATCAATTCGTACTCCGTATTGAGCCGCGCCCCCTCATTCCAGATCAGGGACGCCACGATCGTAAAGGATTCATCCAGCGCCAGTGGCACCAGATAGTCCACATGATACGACGCCACCGGCGCCCGGAGTCCCGCCTCCATGAAATCCGTATAGGACAACCCGCACCGGCGGCCAAGTTCTGCGGCGCCTTCCTCGAAGAACAACGGGTACCGGCCGAACCAGACAATGCCCATGGGATCCACTTCATTGAATCGCACGCGTCGCTGGACCGCCCACCGCAGGGGTTCAGGCGCCCCGGCCTCCCGCTCAAAAAACACCTTTTTCGCCCGCCGTGTCGTCATCCCGCCCCCATTTTCTCTTCTCTTTGCGAGCTTCGCGACTTCTGTTCAAACTCTTTTTCTTTTCTCTTCATGGTGCCACCACGACTTCCAGGGAAAACTCGGCCACCTTCCCGGCACCGCGCATCACCACGACCCGGGCACTCAGCAGGGCGTTCTCCCGATCTTTGAGGGAGAGTGACAGAACAATCTCCTCGCCGGGCAGAACGGGCACCATCCACTTGGCCGACACCAGTCGCTTCAATTCCAAGGGTTTATCCAGCGCACACGATAACGCCACCAGCGCCGTTTGAATCAGACAAACGCCCGGCAGAACCGGCCTTCCAGGGAAATGCCCCTTAAAGCCGACAAATTCAGTCGGAAAAATAATCCGGGCGGAAAACCCGTCCCGCTCGCTTCCCGTCACCGGTGACAGGCCAGCCTGAATTGCCTGAGTCAATACACTCATTGTGTCCTTGCGTTTGTTTGCGAAATGGGGCTAAAGTTACACAGGTTATTGCAGATCGTCAACAAACGGCAGCAAGGAGTTTTTATGAAATCCATCGCATTAATCGGTTTGGTTTTGGGTCTTGGCTTGATTTTCAGCGCGACTCCCGCCCTGAGCGACGAGGCGAACGGCACCATTACGGACACCGGGTTCGGCTCCTATAAAATTGATGACAACGGAACGATGCGGGAATTCAACATTTCGAAGGGGAAATCCGTCTACGAGCCCGTCAACTGGCGCCCCGAAAAGGGCGACAAAGTTTCCATCACCTACTCCGTCACGCCTAATAAGCGTGGCAAAACCGTTCTGGCCGTGCAAAAAACAACCCTCGTCAAGGCGGGTCCGAATACTATCGCCGATCTCACGAGTCCGGTCACGGCCACCGTGGTTGAGACCGGCGTCAGCGGGGTAAAGGTGAAACTCCCGAAAGGGCAGATCATCAAGTTTGACTACAAGCGCGGTAACGCCACCGAGAAGGTTCCGGCCGGCTGGGTCGAACTGCCCGGCGAAAAGGCGATCATCACCTTCCAAGTCCAACGCAACCGCTGGACGGACAACATTAACTACGTCGCCGACAAGGTCGAAAAGGTCAAGTAACCGTCAGCTCAACACGTTGAGCATTGGTGAAGACGGCGGCTTATAGAATACGCTGATGTTTCTGAATTCTGGTTATCTCTTGGGCGGGAACCCCGGCACAGGTGGCGAAATCCGGCCATGATTTAATTGCGCCACCAACCTGTTTTATTACTTTTGACGCAGTGCCGATACCAAACCGGTCAGCCACGGCCAGCAGGTCATCACGGGAAATTCCAGTGAACCGTCCGTTTATACATGGCCTGTCCCCTTGTTTCTTGAAGCTCTTTTCCGGACATGCCGGGCTTTCAGCATCTGTAGAGGACTGATGGAAACTGGCGGGGCTAAAGTCCTGAGCCACTCCTCCCGCCCCAAGGCGCGCAATACCTTGATTAGGGAGATAACCGTGGATCCTTTACCCTTTTCCAAGTTCTTCACGGCATTTAGGGCAACATCAGCCCTTTCGGCGAGTTGCCGCTGATCAGTATTCTGGCGCAGACGAAGATCATGCACATGCCGCCCGAGTTCTGCCGCCCATTCATCCGGTGTTTTAAAAATTGCCATTATAAGCCCTTTTAAGGTTTATTGATTACTGAATTATGCATAATAGACTTAAAAAAAGTCCATTAAGAAATATTCAAAATCAGACCCAGGCGCACCGGCGGACAGTGTGACAACCGTTTACTTTCCCTTGGGAGCCGGCTTCTTGCAGGCGCCACAGCCGGGAATTGTTTTCATCGGAATCTTGACAACGTCCTTGCCGCATCCGCACTTGGCGCCATCTTCCGCCATCGCGCATTTGCACCCCGCTTCGCAGGAACACAGACTCACCATGCCGTCATTGCAGGCCAGAACATGCATTCCGACCAGTTTCATACCGCACTTGACGCACTTTCCGGCCTCTTTTGAGCCAGTCTTGCACATGGTGCAGACATAGACTTCCGTGGCTTTGCAAACGGCCTTCCCGGCGCACCCGGAAACCGGCTTGTCCCCGGGACAACTGCCACAATTCGCATACGCCGCCACTGCCGACACCAACACCACTCCCACCAGCATTGCCATGACTTTTTTCATACTGCCTCCTTTAGTTGAACAACACTCGCATCAATCCGTCTGCCTTCATGGCGCCAAGGGCACCCGGGGGGCAGTCAATTTCACTATAGGCCTGGACGCCATCGGGCGCCACGCCGACCATGCGCACGGAGACCGGAACGGGAATCCGGGTGTGCTTGCCCATCTTGATCGGAACGGGGTGATCAGGAAGAACCGCGTAGTTCGCATCGGCCCCCACCGCCTCCATCACGGGAACAATGATGCGGGAATCAAAATCCTCAATGGCCTTGATTTTCAGTTTCAAGTTCTGCTCGTGGGAGACTTCATCGATTCCCTCCAGATGCAGATACACAAAATCATGATTCTTCAGGGCTTCCACGGCGGCCGCCGCCTTGCCTTCGTAATTGGTGTCGATGTATCCGGTGGCGCCGGGCACGACAATGGAGTCCATCCCCAAACAGCGACCCAACCCCATAATGACATCCACCGCCGAGATCACCGCTCCATGAATCCCGTACTTGTCCTTCACCTTCCGGAACGCACCGACTTTCCCGCCGCTCCAGGGCCAGATCCCGTTGGCAACGGCCTTACCCTCCGCCTTCAAACGCAAATTCACCGGATGAGCCCCCAGCACATCGGATGCTCCGCTCATGAGTTTCCGCAAAAGCGCCGCCGTCGCCTCGCCGTCGGGACCATCCGCCTTGGGCAAGTGATCAACCAGATACTCCCCGTGATTATCGTCGGGCTTATCTGCCTTGACCTTGGCCGAATACTCCGGCCCAGACAAGACGAGGATATTGCGGTAGCTGACTCCGGGATAAAACCGGATTTTGTCGTTGCCGAAACGATCATTCAACGCCTGGATCAATACCACCGCATTCGCCTGGGTCACGCGTCCGCCGGAAAAATCCTTCAGGATTCCCTCCTCGACGGTGGTCAGGTTCACGCGAAACGCGGTATCATCCGGGCCAAGCTTCACCCCGCGCCCGGCCGCCTCCAAAGCACCGCGTCCACAATACTCGGTGGGCAGGTCACAGCCCAGAACCGACATATTGGCCACTTCGCTACTGGTGGGAAACCCGGCAGGCAGGGTCAGCAATGTACCGGAACGCCCCTCGCGGGCAATCCGATCCATTCCCGGAGTTCGCGCAAACTGGATCGGGGTCTTCCCGCCCAGTTCCGCCAGTGGCTCATCCGCCATCCCGTCACCCAGGAAAATAATAGTCTTCCGCCTGCTCATATCACTGAAATTATTTCCGTTTCACCGACTTGATCAACACCTGCTTGACGGGCACATCGCCGCCACCGGTTTGCACGGCCGCAATTTTATCTACAACATCCATGCCGGCCGTCACCTTGCCGAAAACGGCATAGCCGAAATCGCGCCCGCCATGGTTCAGGAAATCGTTGTTCACGACATTGATGAAAAACTGCGAGGTCGCACTGTCCACTACGCCGGTTCGTGCCATGGCCAGGGTTCCGCGATCATTTTTGAGCCCGTTGGCCGCCTCATTCTTGATCGGCGCCCGTGTGGCTTTCTGATTCATCTTGGTATCAAACCCGCCGCACTGAACCATGAAGTTCTTGATCACCCGGTGAAACACGGTGTTGTCGTAAAAACTGGCATCCACATACGCCAGGAAGTTACTCACCGAGAGGGGCGCCTTGTCGCCAAACAGCTCGATCTCCACATTGCCTTCCGAGGTTTCCATGATCACGCTCGTTGATTTCGCCACGTCATTTGTCGCCATTGTCGTCTCCTGTTTGTTGACACATCCCGCCAGCAGTACCGCCGCCAGAACCATTGCAATCCGCTTCATTTCAAAATTCCTCCACTGAACTGATTAAAGTTATAAAACCCTGCTCCATTGGTCAATGAATTGTCCAGAGCAGACGCATTTAAATGCCAGCGATATCCGGAGGAATTTGAACACCCGCTTCGCTCAAGTTAGGATGAGAAGGCTGGTTTCCTCCGTATAATAAACGGGGTATAATCCCCAAGTAATAACGCAGTCTATG
>CAIZMS010000325.1 GCA_903934155.1 uncultured bacterium
ATCACATCCACGGCGCAATCGAATGCTTTGAGGATGCAGGGTGTTTCGAGGTGGTAGAAGACCTTCATGCCCTCGCGTCGGTCACTGACAATCCCCGCCTTTTTCAAGCTCGCCAGATGACGCGACAGGCCCGATTGATCAATTTCCGCCAGCTTATTCAACTCGCACACGCATTGGTCGCCGTCCGTGAGTGCACTGACGATCAGGATCCGAACCGGATGCGCCAGCGCCTTCAGAATTTCTGCCCGGACTTTCGCTTGTTGGTAATTCATGTCGGCAGTATATGCATTAATGCGCATATCGTCAACTATCCATCACTACTCTTCATCACGTCCAGGCGTAAATCATTCAAAATTCCGACAACATCTTGACAGGGTGCATTTTTGGACTACCCTGAAAGCACTCGTCGATTCATGTGTGAAAGAGTGTTCATGAAAGGGAAACCCGTATGAAAACGTTGCGTCTGAGTGAATGCCTGATGTTGGTTCTGATGCTGGGGGCGATGGGAACACAGGCGGCAGGCCTGGCGAAGGATGCTGAGGCGGTGGCTCATGATGATGAGGCGGCCAGCGTCCAATTGGTCAAGGAGACGGAACAGAAGACTGCGGACTTTGTGTTCCGCCAGTATAACCTCGCTGTGCTATCCCATTACTCCTACCTCGTCGGCAGCGGCGGAGAAGCCATGATTGTGGATCCCGCGCGGGATGTCAGCCGCTACCTGCGTGACGCCCAGGAACTCGGGCTCAAAATTACGAAAGTTTATCTCACCCACTCGCACGCCGATTTCGTGGCTGGACACATGGAACTGGCCAAGGCCACCGGTGCGGAAATCATCATCAACGCCGCCACCGAGGCAAAATTCACCCACAAGCCGGTAATGGATGGGGATGCCGTCACCTTTGGGAATGTGCGTGCCGTGGTGATGACCACGCCCGGCCATACTCCCGATGGGACCTGCATGGCGGTGCACTATCCCGCCTCGCAGCAGAAACCCGGCATCCTCCTCACCGGGGATACGCTTTTCATCGGTAGCGTGGGCCGTCCCGACCTTATGGGCGAAGGCATGAGCGCGGCCGCCCTGGCCGAGATGGGGTTCCATTCCTGGACGGATAAACTTTCCAAGCTGGATGACGCCACCCTGATTTTTCCCGCCCATGGCGCAGGATCCCTCTGCGGCGCCCACTTGAGCGACAAGCCGGTCTCCACAATCGGCGAACAACGCCGGGAAAACGTCTACCTCCAGCACAAGGACCTGCTCTCGTATGTCATGGCAGTCATTGACGGCCTGCCGGATGCCCCCCAGTACTTCAAGCACAATGCCAGAATGAACCATGACGGGCCGCCGGTGGTGGATTGGGAACAGGTCATGCCCATGGACCTGTCAGCGACCGATGTGTCGGGGCAAGTACAAAAAGGCACCTGGTTAATTGACGTCCGGGACGCAGGCCCGTTTGCCGCGGCCTACGTCAAGGACTCCATCAACATCGGGATTCGGGGACGGTTTGAGACTTGGACCGGCATCATGCTCCCGTGGGGCGAGCCGTTCATCCTGGCGGGTTCCGATGACGAAATACGCGAGGCGGCCTCCCGCTTGAAGCGGATCGGTTATGACGCTCCCGCAGGCGCGCTGAGGGGGGGATTGGAGTCATGGAAGAAGGCCGGCCTTTCCCTTGGATCGCTCACGCTTTTGAAACCCGGGGAATTGCACCAGCAGATGCAATCCGGGACGGCTCCGATCATTGTGGATGTGCGGCTTCCCACCGAGTGGATGGCATTACGGATCGGCAATGTGTTGAATATTCCCCTGAACAAGATGTTCACGGACAGCAAAAGGCTCTCCAAGGATATGCCCGTCCTGACGGTATGCAATTCCGCCTATCGCTCCAGCATGGGGGCTTCGGTGCTGCTCAAGATAGGATTCAAAAAGGTCATCAACATGGAAGGAGGGAGTGAGGCATGGATTGCATCCGGACTTCCCACGCTCAGCGCAGCTGGCGCCCCCCACGGTCCTGGCGTATCTAGCGTCCGCGCCATCAGGCTTCCGGACCGGCTTGCCGCTGCCGAGTTGAAGCGTATGATGATGGATATCCCCGGGACTTTCGAAGTGGTGGATATCCGGCCTCCCGAGCAGATGGCTGACTACAGTCTGCCGGGCTCGATGAATGCCGATATCGCCGAGGTGATTGGTAATCCGGCCTATCTGAACGGATCGGCGCCCTTGGTGATTGTTGATAGGGACGGCTCATTGGCGATGGCGGTGGGCGGCATCCTTTCGCAAAAGACACCACGCCCCATCAAGGTGCTCTTCGGCGGGCTTGAGGCGTATTGGAACGAAGGGGGCGCACCGTTGAATCCGGCTCCAAAATCTCCGGCCATGCGCCCCTCCCAGGCACCCGCTCCGATCAAAGTCGCCCCCGGGGCTCCGGCGGCTCCGCAACCGGCCAAGAAAAAAAGTGCGGGGTGCTAAACCATGAAACCGCAAACCGACACAATGAATGAGCCCAAACCCTACTCAAACCCCTACTTGACGGGACTCCTGCTGGGATGTGTCCTACTCGCCTCCTTTGTGGTCCTCGGTGCAGGGCTGGGGGCTTCAGGCGGATTGGCAAGGGTTGGGGCGTCGCTATCGATGTGCGTTGCCGGACCTCACACCCTGGGAAGTGAGTATTTCGGAAAATGGGGCGCCCGGCCTTTGGACTACTATCTGGTGTTCATGCTGGCGGGAAGCTTTATCGGTGCCCTGCTCTCGGCCTTACTAGCCAACCGGGCCCGGATCCAGGTTGAACGGGGCGCAGCGTGTTCCGCGAAACGGAGGCTCGTCTATGCCTTGGTGGGCGGGGTGATTGTCGGCTTTGCCAGCCGCCTAGCGCAGGGGTGTACCTCCGGCCAGGCCTTGAGCGGTGGGGCGCTGCTGCTTACAGGCAGCATCGTGTTCATGCTCTGCCTATTTGCAAGCGGTTATGCCGTGGCTTGGTTTGTAAGGAGGCAATGGCATGATTAATACCCTCTTCAGTCAGGATGCCTTGGGGACACCTCTGGCGTTTTTTCTGTCATTGCTGATCGGATGCGGGTTCGGGTTTGCGCTCGAGCGGGCCGGTTTCAGCAGTTCACGCCGCCTGGCTGGCCTCTTCTACTTCACCGACATGGCCGTGCTGAAGGTGATGTTCACCGCCTTGATCACCGCCCTCTTGGGGCTTTCCTACATGATGGCCCTGGGCTGGATCCAGGTGGACCAGATTTTCCTGATGCCAACCATTTATGGGGCCCAGATCGTGGGGGGGCTGCTATTTGGAATCGGATTCGTGGTGGGGGCCTGGTGTCCCGGTACGGCGGCAGCGGGACTGGCTGCCGGCCGGGTTGACGCCCTGGTGTTTCTGCTTGGCGCCATTGGAGGAAGTGTGCTGTTCAACGAAGTCTTCCCTCAAATCCGCTGGCTTTACACGGCGGGAGACCAGGGCGTGCAGTTTGCCTATGACGCCCTGGACTGGTCGCGGAATGCGTTTATCCTGATGTTCACGCTGGTCGCTGTTGGCGCCTTCTGGCTCGCGGAAGGGGCGGAGAAGGTTCGTAATGGGCGCGCCCCTTATCTGGGCACGCCGTTCCTGAAGGTGTTTAGTCTGGCACTTTTGGCGGCTGCAGGCGGTTTGTTTGTTCTGGCTCCGAAGTCGGAAAAGGCTTTGACGTCCTCCCCCCTCGCAGATGAACAAGCCCTGCTGGCGGGTGTGGACGCGGCAAGGGATCATATCGAGCCGGAAGAATTGGCCGACCGGCTCATGTCCGGGGATCCGGCCCTTTTCGTGATGGATGTCCGGCCAGCGGAAGACTATGCCAGATTCCACATCCGGGGAGCAATCAATGTGCCGCTGCCTGAACTGGCCGAGTCGCTGCAACCCCACAAAAACAAGGGTCTGATCGTCTTGTACTCGAACGGGATGGTCCACCCGGCCCAGGCTCGGGATTCTCTCCAGCGGCAGGGATTCTCCAATGTCTATATCCTGACGGACGGCCTGCAGGGGTTCCGGGAGCGTTGCCTGAAGCCCGTATCACTGAGGCCGGAGCTGCTGCCAGGATCTCTGGCCGAGCGGGTCAATGCCTGGCGCACCTTTTTTTCCGGGAGCCCTTCAACCACGCCCACTCCCGCCGCGCCCCGCGAAGGAAAATCCCAGGTTTTGCCCCTTGTTGTCGAGCCAGACTGGGTCGAGGCCAGGCTGGGCTCCCCGGGATTCGTCATGATTGACCTCCGCCCCCAGCCGGAATACAACGCCGCTCATATTCCCGGTTCGCTCAGTCTGAATGCGGAAAGCCTGCGCGGCAACATCGGCGGGATCCCCTCCATGCTGCTCCCCGCCTCCTTGTTGGCGGCGCAGTTTTCACTTCTGGGACTAAAGCCCGATGATACCGTGGTGCTGGTTGCGGGCGAAAAATTCCACGATGCGACGCTAGTGGGAATGGCCTCGAAAGACTGGGTCACAAGAGTTACGCCGTGCTCTCAGGCGGGTATGCGCGGTGGGAGCAGGAAGCGCGCCCTGCAACAGCAGCGTTGCCGCCTGTCCCGGCCTCGCAATACCCTGTTGCGGAAGCGCCCGATCATTTCACGGTGGATTCCAAGACTGTGGCTGGCACCATCGGCAAACCCGGAGTCGTGATTCTGGATGTCCGGCCGCCTGATTTCTTTTCGGGCAAGAAATCGGATGAAGCCCGCGCTGGCCACATTCCTGGCGCGCTCAACCGTTCCTACACGGACGATGTTTTGGCCAGTTCCAACAAGGCGGTTTCATTTAAATCCCTGGAAGATCTTGAAAAGGCCTATCGGCAGTTGATTCCTTCAAAAACGACGGAAGTGATCGTGCATTGCCGCACCGGCCACCAGGCCAGCCAGACTTGGTTTCTTCTGACGCGGCTGTTGGGCTATTCAAATGTCCGCTGGTATGACGCAGGCTGGACCGAATGGGCCGCCCGCCCCGAATTGCCCGTTGTAAGAGATGTGAAATAGCCGGCAGCGTGAGGACAGAACAAAGAAATGCGAAGGCGTAACAGGAGACTGCCATGAGCGACCATAGCGTTTTGTCCACTTCGATCCCCCACTATTATGTTGCTCGAGG
>CAIZMS010000326.1 GCA_903934155.1 uncultured bacterium
CACCGCTTCCCGGCCATGTGGGGACCGAATTTCGACTGGACGCCCGATCAGGATCACGGCAATAACATTTTGACCACACTGCAATTGATGCTTCTCCAGTACGAAGGCGACAAAATCTTTGTCCTGCCCGCCTGGCCGAAGGGGTGGGATGTCGCCTTCAAACTGCACGCACCGAAACAGACGACTGTAGAAGGTGTATATCGCTCCGGCAAGATGGAGGAGTTGAAAGTCACGCCCGAATCCCGCCGCAAGGACATCATCATGGGTGGTTTGAACGAATCGCAGTGAGGAACACTAGAATGAAACGATTGGCTTTATACTCAACTTTACTTGAAATGGTGGCCAGCGCGGTGTTGGCTGCAGAAAATCCTCGTCCCAACATTGTGGTCATTCTGGCCGATGACCTCGGCTACGGCGATGTCCAGTGCTACAACTCGGAGCGTGGAAAAATTCCCACGCCGAATATCGACCGGCTTGCCGCGCAGGGGATGCGGTTCACCGATGCGCATTCATCCTCGGGTGTCTGCTCGCCATCGCGCTACACGTTGTTGACTGGCCGGTATCACTGGCGATCGTCGTTGCAAAATGGGATCGTTACTGTGTTCGGCGCTCCATTGATCAAGCCCGACCGGGTGACCCTTGGCGGGATGGCCAGGCAGCATGGCTATAAGACCGCCTGCATTGGCAAATGGCATCTCGGCTGGAATTGGCCGATCGATCGCAAACAGGCCGGGTTCATTCACTTCAGCGGAGGCAAAGACGACGAAGCCCCCCCGACCCAAGCTCACCTTGCGGCGTGGCGCGATGTATTTAGCAAGCCGATCAAGGGCGGGCCTACGGCGGTTGGATTTGATGAATATTTTGGGACCGATGTGCCGAACTGGCCGCCGTATTGTTTTATCGATAAAGACCGGACGGTTGGTATTCCCAGCTCGTTCCTGCCGCGGGCGCAAAGGCTGAATCATTTGGCCGACAATCCCGGGCCGGCAACCAAGGATTGGAAGCTCGAAGAGATTTTGCCGACGCTGGGCCAACGAGCCTGCGCTTACATCACGCGCCACGCCAAGGACGATCAGCCGTTCATGCTCTACTTGTCCCTGACCGCACCTCATACGCCGTTGGCCGTTACCGATGAATGGAAAGGCAAGAGCGGGTTGCTGCCTTATGCCGATTTTGTAATGCAGACCGACGCTGTTATCGGGGACGTTTTAGCGGAACTCCAGAAGAGTGGTGCGGCGGCGAATACGCTGGTCGTGTTCACCAGCGACAACGGTTGTGCGCCCTACATTGGCGTGAAGGAGATGGAGGCGAAGGGGCATTTTCCCAGCGGTCCATTGCGGGGCTATAAGTTTGACGTGTGGGAAGGGGGGCATCGCATGCCGTTTATCGTCCAGTGGCCCCGTGTGGTGAAGCCCGGCAGCGTGTGCGGCCAACTGGTTCAGCAGGCTGACCTGATGGCCACCTTTGCCGACGTTATTGGCCTAAAACTGCCGGATAATGTTGGCGAAGACAGCTTCAGTATTCTGCCTTTGCTTAAGGGACAAGATAAGCCGGTGCGTGAGAACGCGGTAAATTGTAGCGTTGAGGGAGTTCCGGCAGTCAGGCAGGGATCATGGAAACTGATTCTGGCCTCCGGTTCAGGTGGCTGGAGCAAGGGCGGGGGAACGCATCCTGTACAGCTTTACAATCTGGCTGAGGATCTTGGTGAGACCAAGAACCTCGCCGCCGAACAGCCTGAGCGGGTGGCGGCGATGAAGGCGCTTCTGGAAAAATTAATCACTCAGGGGCGCAGCACGCCGGGTGCCCCGCAAAAGAACGATGTTAACGTGATTCGCTATCCCAAAGGAACGAGGTAGGCATGAAATTGGTGCGACCATTTATGACCTTGCTGATTGTGCCCTGTTGGCCGTCTCTATGTCAACCCGGATGGAACAATCAAGATGGTGGAACCTACCAAGGAAGGCGTGCCCGCTGTAACAATACGCCGTTGAGACCGGTGCACTCACAGCCAACAAAGGAAAGCATATGAGAATATCGGTTACAGCGCTCAGCATAACACTGACGACCTGCATTCTCAACGCGGCGGAATATCATGTCGCCACCACGGGCGACAACGC
>CAIZMS010000327.1 GCA_903934155.1 uncultured bacterium
CGGAGTTCCTTCTCGAGCCGGGGCGTGATGTTGACCACACGGCCCACGGAGAGGCAGAGTCCCAGGTAGGTGTTGAAGCGGGCCTGGCGGAATTCGACATCGGTAACCGACTGGCCATCCAGCGAGCCCACGCCACGCGCTGCCTGAGGGGTGTCGCATCCGCCACTGGGGCTGAACCAACCGACGAAGGTGATGATGACGATACTCCCGAAGATCCACCAGACAACCTTGTTCTTGATGATCTTATTGAACTTCATGATCAGCATGGGCGTAATCCTTTCGCTCGCATTTCACAACAATAAGCCCTCTCTTTTCGGGCTTGGAAGGCGTTATGGATACTGGGTTGAAGAGGGGGTGTCAAGGTCAGAAGTCGTGGAAACGTTCTTGTCCCCCGTGCCGTGGATAGTATAGCCTCTGACCTCATTTTCAGGCGGATGGGATAAAGCGACAGGAGAACGGTATGACTATGACTCGGGCAACACTTTCGGCAGCGGAAATCCGGCAATCGTTTCTGGACTATTTCAAGTCCAAGGGGCACATGATCGTCCCCAGTTCACCGGTAGTGCTTCAGGCGGATCCCACCCTTCTTTTCGTGAACGCCGGAATGAACCAGTTCAAGGAAATTTTCCTCGGCGCGCGCGCCAGTCAGTATCGCCGCGTTGCCAACAGCCAGAAGTGCATCCGGGTCAGCGGCAAGCATAACGATCTCGAGGAAGTCGGGTATGACACCTATCATCACACTTTTTTCGAAATGCTCGGAAACTGGTCTTTCGGGGATTACTACAAGCGCGAGTCCATCGGCTGGGGTTGGGAACTGCTGACCAAGGTCTGGGGCCTTTCCAAGGAGCGGCTGTGGGCGACGGTCTACAAGGATGATGATGAGGCCATCGCCATCTGGAAGGAAGTCACCGATATTGATCCCACCCACATTCTGAAGTTTGCCGAGAAGGATAACTTCTGGGAAATGGGCGAAACCGGTCCCTGCGGTCCCTGTTCGGAGATCCATTATGACCGGACGCTCACAGGATGCACTCCGGATATGATCAACGCCGGTCTCCAGGAGGTCATTGAGATCTGGAATCATGTCTTCATCCAGTACAACCGGCGTCAGGATGGGTCTCTGGAGGAATTGCCCGCCAAGCATGTCGATACCGGGATGGGTCTGGAGCGTGTGGTTTCGGTAATCCAGGGTAAGACTTCAAATTATGATACGGATATCTTCCAGCCGGTGATTCAGAAGATGGTCGAGTTGAGCGGGCATCCCTACGAGGGTCAGAGCGCGATCGCCATGCGGGTCATCGCCGATCACCTGCGGACTCTGGCCTTTGCCGTGGGGGATGGCGTTATGCCCTCCAATGATGGACGCGGCTATGTCCTGCGCCGACTGCTTCGGCGCGCCGTCCGGTACGGTCGCAAGCTTGGGTTCACCAAGCCCTTTATGACTGCATTGCTTCCGACATTAGAGGCCACCATGGGGGGGCACTATCCGGAACTGGTTCAGAATCGGAAAGAGATTGCCCGCGCCATTCAGGCGGAAGAAGAGAGTTTTTCCCTGACGCTCGACCGTGGATTGGCGTTGTTCGATGATGTGGCCAAAGTGGTTGCCGTCTCGAAAGACAAGGTTTTTCCCGGTGAAGACGCGTTTAAGTTGTATGATACCTATGGATTCCCGCTGGATTTGACGGTAGTGATGGCGAAGGAAAAGGGAATGACGGTTGACGAGGCCCGTTTCGCGGTTCTGATGGAAGAACAGCGCAAGCGCGCCCGGGATGCCCGGAAGTCGGCCACGACTGATGCAGATGCGGATCTGGTTTCCGATCTGGTGGCCAAAGGGATCAAAACCCGGTTCACCGGTTATACCCAGCTTTCCGGTCAGGCCAAGGTTCTGGCGATATTGCAGAAAGGTTCTGCCGGGGCCAGCGCGAGGGCTGAGGTGCTGAGCGAGGGAATGGAAGGCGCTCTACTATTGACCGAGACTCCGTTTTATGCCGAGAAGGGCGGTCAGTTGGGTGATCAGGGGATCATTACAAGTCCGACGGGTGACTTTGAGGTGACCGACACGCGGCAACCCACCGAGGGGATTGTGCTTCATATCGGGCGTATGACCCGGGGCACGCTGGCGGCGGGATCGCAGGTGACGGCCAAGGTTAACGCGGAGCGGCGGGTGGCGGTGGCACGTCATCACACCGCCACGCATCTCCTGCAGCATGCCCTTCGCGATATTGTGGGAACCAGCGTCAAGCAGGCGGGCTCGATGGTGAGTTCGGATCGGTTGCGGTTTGACTTCAATTATTTCCAGGCACTGACGCCGGCCGAGCTCACGGCGGTGGAGCGGCGGGTGAACGAGATGATTGTTGCCAACGATCCCGTGGGCACCAGCGAGATGGCTCTCAAGGATGTGCAGGGTTCGGGAATCATCGCGATTTTTGATGAAAAATATGGCGACACCGTTCGGGTGGTCAAGGTGGGCGAGTACAGTCGTGAGTTGTGTGGCGGGACTCACGTGGCGGCCACGGGCACGATCGGGCTGTTCAGGATTCTGTCCGAGAGCTCCATCGCCTCCGGCGTTCGGCGCATTGAGGCCGTGGCGGGTCTTCCGGCCTATGAGGCCATGTGCGAGGATCGCGCCATGCTCGACGGGCTTGCCAAGCGCTTCAGCATTTCGGCGACAGAAGTGCCCGGCCGGATTGAGGCGCTGAGCGAGCAGGTGAAGGGGTTGGAGAAGCAGATCAAGGAAGCCGCGACAGCGGCGGCCATGCAGAAGCTCGACGGCATCCTGGCGGCGGCCATCGAGGTGAAGGGAATGAAGCTGATGGCGGTGGCTGTCGGTGAAGTCTCGCCCGAAGCGCTGAAGACTCTGGCCGAGGCGGCGCTTGCGAAGGCCGGGTCGGCCGTGGTGGTGCTGGGTGCCAGTCATGCCGGAAAGGCGCAGTTTATCGTGGCGGCCAGTTCTGACCTGGTGAAGCAGGGGGTTCACGCCGGAAAGATCATTAAGGAAGTGGCCAAAGTGGCTGGCGGCGGTGGTGGTGGACAGCCCGCCCTGGCAAATGCCGGCGGCAAGGATGTCAGTAAGATTGCCGAGGCGGTGGAGAAGGCCAGGGAGTTGTTGTAAGGGGTCAGGGTTCGGGGTTCAGGGGGAATCTGATGTGAGCATCGAGATTGAGTGTACGGCATGCGGGCGGGAGAGCCTGTTGAAGAGAGAGCCCCGGTACGAGGGGTTCAAGAAGGTTGGCGAAGTCCTAGCCTGCGCCGCCTGCGGGCATGAATATGCCTCCGAGGAGGATGTTCCCTTCAAGCAGAAGTCGGCGCCTAAAGTCTTTGATGCCAGCGATGCCCCCCGGACCATCAAGGTTTTTCGGGAGAACGAGGCGGAGAACCTCTGCCGACACTGCAAGCACTTTGTGGTAAACCCGTTTCTCCAGCGCTGCAGCAAGCACGGCAAGATTGTGGAAGCCACCGACTCCTGCCGTGATTTCGACAAGAAGATTGTGCTACCTATAGGCTGATAATGCCTTTGCAGTCTGGGTAGCCAGAGTAGCCCCAGAATTGTTTGCCGGCACTTTTGCCCTTCTGGGCAGTGCGTAGCACCATGGGTTTTCCGCAGGCTCAGTGCTTGACGACCACCTTGGTACCCGAAGGTTGGCCGATCGCTGCCAGAAGATCCTTGAACCAGGGGGTGGCTATGTCGAAGGGTTTTCCGCCCTTGATGCGCGGGAACTCGATGGCGCGCAGTTCGTTGTTATTATCCTCGTCCTCGCCGATCACGCCGCCGATTCCGGCTAATGCGCATTCGACGCCCTTCTTGGCGCAGGCTTGGATCAGAGTCTTGTCTTTGGCGTTTGGTGCGGCCGCGCGGCTGTAATAGCCGCTCTTCTGCACCATGGTTTTTTCGGCGCCGAGCATCTCGCCGAACTGCTTGGCAAACCAGTTGCCCACGTTCACCTTGTCCAGCCGGGCATGGCCGAATGCGTCGCGTGGTACTTCCTCGCCCTTGGCTTCCAACTCGGCGATGATGGACTCAAGGCAGGCGCCTTCGGACACGAAGATATTGACGCAGTCATTCTTGTCCATCACCTTGCGGAGTCGGGCGGCTTCGGCATTGGCATCGAAAGCCATCTCGGGGACATAGACGGCGTGAACTTCCTCGCGGTCGCGCGTCAACCCGAACTCGGGCAGATAGTGAAGGCCATCCAGAAGGTTGCGATAAGCCACAGCCGTCGCGGCGGTGAGCCAGCCGCAGTTGCGCCCCATGACCTCATGGATGATCAGCATTCGCGGGTTGGCGGTGTTTTCCTTGACGACATTGGTAAAGAACCGTGCGCCTTCCTCGGCGGCCGTCCAGGCGCCCAGACTCTGGCGAATCGGGATCACATCATTGTCGATGGTCTTGGGCAGTCCGACCACGGTCAGGCCGTAATTGTTACGGGCCAGGAAGGCTGCCAGATCAGCCGCCGCCGTATTGGTATCGTCACCGCCGATGGTGTGCAGCACATCCACGCCATCTTTCACGAGCTGATCCGCGGCCACCTGCTGGGGATCCTGGCCTTCCTTGACCAATCCGCGCTTGATACAGTCCTTGACGTTGGTCAGCTTCACGCGACTGTTGCCGAGCGGGCTACCGCCATGCTCGGTCAAAAACAGGGCATTCTTGCGAACCGCCGGGGTGATTTTGATGCTTTGGCCTTTCAGAAGACCCATGTACCCATTGACATAGCCGATGATTTCCACCTGAGGCGCGACCCGGCTGTACTCATCAATCAGGTAGCCGATCGCGGAACTCAAACACGGCGCGAGGCCGCCTGCCGTTAAAATACCCACTTTTTTCACTTGTTTGCTCATAGGATCTCCCTGGTTTTCTAAAGGTTGCAAAAAGGTAAAGTATTAGAGGAAATTCAAGGAATTTTCAAGATGAGTGTCATGTTGCCTGATTTTAGGCAATTTTTCGTGTGGGCATAATGGCTTCAACGCGGTATAGACACGCCCAACCACATGTACTGGGTGATCCATGTCTATGAGTCATGATAAAACATTCTTTGATAACCTGTTGGAATCGATTCCGGACATTATGTTCGCCAAGGATACAATGGGTGTCTATCGGGGATGCAATTCCAAGTTTTCAGAGTTTGTTGGCCATTCCGTGGAACAGATTGTAGGGCGCACCGATTCCGAACTGTTTGGGCAGGACATTGCCGATTCTTTTCAAAAGTATGACCAGTTGATGTTCGCCAGTGGCACTCCCCAGAGAAATGACGAATGGATCAGCTATCCGGATGGACGGCGGGCGCTGGTGGAGACCTACAAGGCGCCGTTGCGTGATCAGGCCGGGACTCTCATTGGGTTGTTGGGGATCAGTCGGGACATTACCGAGCGATGGCAGGCCGAGACGGATGTTCGGCAGATGCGCGAGAACTTTGACACGTTTTTCAACTGTATTCATGATTTCCTTTTTGTGCTCGATGAATCCGGCGCCATTCTTCATGTGAACCGGACTGTGACGAAGCGACTCGGTTATATTGAGCCTGAATTGCATGGCAGGTCAGTGCTGGATGTTCATCCCGCGGATCGCCGGGATGAAGCTGGTGCCATTGTGCAATCCATGCTTCTGGGCGAGGTCGACCATTGCCCCGTTCCCTTGATCACCAAAGACGGGGCATTGATAGCGGTTGAAACTCGTGTCACACGCGGTATCTGGAATGGTATGCCCGTCCTTTTCGGAGTCAGTAAGGATGTCTCTGATCTGAGGCGATCCGAGGAGAAGTTTTCCCTCGCGTTCCAGAACAGTGCCGCATTGATGGCTATTTCGAGTCTTGAGGAGGGACGTTTCAGTGATGTTAACCGTGCCTTTATTGAAACGACGGGATATTCCCGGGAGGAAGTGATTGGTCGCACCGCACAAGAATTGGGACTTTTTGTTGACACAAAAGACCGCGAGACCGCACGGCAATCGATGGATCAATCCGGGCGTGTGTGCAACCTGGAATGCCAGATCAGGACGAAGAGTGGAGCCATTCGGGACGGAATCTTTTCGGCCAATGCGATTCAGTTGGGCAGCCTGCATTGCTGGCTGAGTGTGATGACGGACATTACGGATCGCAAGCGCGCCGAGATCAAATTGAATCGTCTTTTTGATGTCCAACGTCAGTTGATGCATTTGGCGACGCATTTTGTCAATGTCTCGTCTGATCAGCAGGAGGCCGCGATCCGGAAATCTCTGGAGATGATGGGGCAACTTATTCATGCGGATCGTGCCTATCTGTTCGGGTATGATTTTGACCGGAATGTGATGTCCAATACGTTCGAGTGGTGTGCCGCCGGGGTATCGCCGGAAATCGACAACCTTCAGGATGTGCCGCTGGGACTCTTTCCGGATTGGGTCCAGTCGCACCAGCGCGGGGATATGGTTCATATCTCCGACGTCGGTGGTTTGCCGAATAGTTCTCCCTTGAGACAAATCCTGCTCGCGCAGGGCATTCAAACGTTGATCACGTTGCCGCTTATGCACGAAGGGAAGTGCCTCGGCTTTGTAGGGTTCGACGCGGTGAGGGAAGCCCGGGGTTGGTTGGACGAAGAGGTTTCTTTTCTGCGTGTTCTGGCCGAGCTTTATGCGAATCTTGAAACTCGGCGAAAGTCGGAACAGGAAATAAATCGTCTGAATGTCAAGTTAACCTCATTGCTCCAGATCAGTGAACTCGCCAAGGAGGAGGCTCAGGCGGCGGCGCGGTCGAAAAGCATGTTTCTGGCAAATATGTCCCATGAAATCCGGACACCCCTCAACGCCATACTCGGTTACAGTCAGATTATGCAGCACGAATGCAGGAAATGTCAGGTCAATCAACGCGGATTGGGAGCGATCTCCAAAAACGGGGAGCATCTTCTTGAATTGCTCACCAACATTCTTGATCTTGCGCATAGCGAGGCGAAGCAACTGGTGCCTGATCCAAGCCGGTTCGATTTTTATCAGTTGCTTGAGGATGTGCGGCTCATGTTTGCCCTGCGGGCCGAATCTTCCGGATTGATGTTGGAAGTGTTTCGGGCTCCCAGTGTTCCGCAGTTTATTTTCGCGGACAATGGGAAAATCCGCCAGATTCTTCTCAATCTTGTGGGTAACGCGATGAAGTTCACTGAAAAAGGGTTCATCCGCATGCGGGTTGATGTTGTGTGTTCGGAAACACCGGGTAGCCTGATGGTCGCCGTGGACGTCGAGGATACGGGATGTGGCATCACCCAAAATGACCATGAGCGTATTTTTGAAATTTTTGAACAAGTCGGAATCGGTCCGAATGCCTCCAGGGGTACGGGATTGGGTCTTCCCTTGAGCCGCCGTTATGCCCGGGTACTGGGTGGGGACATTACGATATGTGATGCCGCTGGACCGGGGAGCCGGTTCCAGTTCACATTTGCCGCTCAGATTTCCGATGGGATGCAGGGTGGGGTGGAGCGGCCACGCAAGCTTGTCTCGCGCCTCACGCCGGGCCAGATGCCTGTTCGCCTTCTGGTGGTAGACGACGAACCTTCGAATTGCGAAATGTTGGACGATCTGTTGACGCGGTGCGGGTTTATTGTGGATGTCGCCTCCAGTGGTAAACAGGCCCTTCTTAAAATATCCCAGACGGAACGGTATAGCCTTGTGTTGCTCGACAGCCGGATGCCGATTATGAATGGCCTCGAGACCATGCGCCGGATGCGGGAACTTCCAGAGGGGCGCGACTTGCCCGTTCTCTTTGTTACGGCGAACGGGGATGCGGCCTGGAAGCAATCCGTGATTCTCGCCGGGGCGGCCGGGTGTATCTATAAACCGATTCAGCGACAACGGATTCTGGATGAAATCGGATGGATTGCCGGAGTGCAATATGACTATGAGCAGGATTTGCCTGTGTGCTCCGACAAGCTTTCCGCCGATGCATCCGATACGGATTCCTTCGTGCATATGATGGAGTCTTTGACGGTCGCGCAACGGGATAGCCTGGATCAGGTATTGCGATGCGGGGATGTCCGGGGTTTGCGGGAAACCGTTCAGGCGATTTCTTCCGATCATGCTGCCCTGGCGGAACGATTGTCCAGGCTTGTGGAAGCTTACGATTATGATGGTCTGCGCTATGTGCTTGATTCTGTTAACAAAACAATGCCCGGGGGCGGTAAAGGAAGTGCCTCATGATCGCCGTTTCACGACAACTGTCCGGTCTCAATAAGGTTATGATTATTGACGATGCCCCGGATAATCTGAATGTTTTGGAATCCTTGTTGTCCCGTGCCGGGTATCAGGTGTCCTCATTCCCTCGCGGCGAGTTGGCTCTTGCGGCGGCGCGTCAAAGTCCTCCGGATCTTGTGCTTCTGGATATCCTCATGCCGGGGATGGATGGTTATCAGGTATGCCGCCGATTCAAGCATGAGAAGAGTTTGAACGCTATTCCCATTATTTTCCTCAGTGGTCTTACGGCGTCGGAGGATGTGGCCGTTGGATTTGAGTGCGGCGGGTCTGATTATGTCATCAAGCCTTTTCAGGAGTCCGAAATATTGGCCAGGGTGGAAACGCACTTGCGACTTTATGCGCATCATGTTCGGCTGGAGAGTCTCGTTCAGGCAAAGATTGTGGAGATTGCCGACACGCAAATGTCGGTTATTTTTGCATTGGCTAAACTGGCGGATTCCCGGGATGAGCAAACCGGACAGCATCTTGAACGGGTGCAAACCTATTGCGGGGTGTTGGGCGCGCGACTCCTGGAGATCGCTCCCGCGAGTGCCGGGATCACGGAAGCGACGATTCAGACGGTATGTCTGGCTTCCGTTCTCCACGATATCGGAAAAGTGGGAGTTCCTGATGAAATTCTTCTGAATCGGGGGAAGTTGACCCCTCAGGAGTTTGATCGCATGAAAAGCCATACGCTGATCGGAGCAACGACGCTGGAGTCCGTGCTGGATCGGCATCCTCGCAATCGATTCATCGAGACGGGTATTGAGATTGCCCGGTCCCATCATGAGCGTTGGGATGGCGGCGGGTATCCTGATGGATTAAAGGGGGGCGATATCCCCTTAAGCGCGCGAATTGTGGCGGTGGCTGATGTTTACGACGCCTTGCGGTCACGGCGGACTTACAAGGATTCCTGCAGTCATGAACGATCTGTTGATTTGATTGTGGCGGGGGCCGGCAACCATTTTGATCCGCTACTTGTGGAGGCGTTCAAGCAGTGCGAGCAATCTCTCAACGCGGCATTTGAGGCACCCTTGCAGCCTCGTCCGCCTTCATGGAGGAATTAACCGGTGTTGTCCATGGGTGTCAGATATTGGGCCAAACGATCCAAGTGGGCGCTCTATTCTGGAATCCAGATTTTTATCGGCATTCTGGCGGTTGTGCTTTCTGAAAATTTTCAGACTCGTCTGGCTTTCGCTTGGGGCGTCACGGGATTCAGCATGATTGCGGCGGGGGTTGTTTTCCTCATTATTCCTCGGGTCCTGGCAAATAAGAAGTAGTCATGAATTCCCCCCGCATAAATGACACGGTGATGATTATCGACGACGAGCCGGGAAACCTGGATGTCCTTGGGGCGATGCTGGGGCAGGCGGGGTGGACGGTGCAGGCATTTCCACGCGGCGACCTGGC
>CAIZMS010000328.1 GCA_903934155.1 uncultured bacterium
AGCCGTTGAACCTCCTCGAGAAGTCCCGCATAAGCCTGTTGATCCGCTTCCGTGGGGGCGTTCTGGATGGCCTGCTCCATCTGGCCCTGAAGGATGGTGAGGGGTGTATTCAGCTCGTGCGCCGCGTCGGCGCTGAATCGGGTGGCTTGCAGGAAGCTGTCCTCAAGGCGATCCAGCATTCCGTTAAGAATGGTGATGAGCTCCTCGAATTCAGGGTCGGCTTTGCTGTCGGGTACGCGCTGATGCAAATCCTTAGCAGAGATTTGCCGGGCAACGCGCGTCAACTTCCTGATCGGGCGAAGCGCTTGCCCCGCCAGTAACCATCCCCCGGTTGCGAGCAGAAAGAGAGCTAGGGGAATTGTCAGGGTGAAAAGCGTTTGTACGGACCTCAGTTCAGACTGGAAGTCTGCAAGATCCATCGCCAGGGTAAAGGAAATACGGGAATTCCCTGTGATCATGATTCGCCAGGATTGGTGACCGTCCGTAATAGTCATAAATCGGGGGGTAGGGTGATGAAGAGGACGTGGCTCATCTGGACGACCACCTTCGCGAGCAAAGGGGGGGGCATCGGGACGGGGCCTTTGACGAGGTCGATCACCGGGTGCCGGACGGGTGTCACTTATAAAAGGCGGCTCATTTCGGGGTGGGTCAGGAAGGATTTCCAAGGGATAGGGGATCCCTATTATTTTTTCCGTCAGGTTGGTGGGCCAATGACGGGAGGTGTAAATGGGCGCGCCTGCGGGGGTGCTCACCCTAAACTCGTAACCCCCTTTACTGCTGTCTTCACGGAGGGATCGCAAGGATTCATCCAGTCGGTTCCAGTGATCCTCGGGGTGGAATCGATTGACCTGGGGCTCTCCCATCGCCACCAGTTCGCGATTCATACGTTCCAGTCCGATTCTCTGTGTGGTGGATAGGAAAAGGGCGGAATACCCCAATAGGATGAGGGATGTGAAAAGAACCAGTCCGAGGGCGATCTTCAGTTTAAATGAATGGAGAATTTTCATTTGCCTGCTTTTCGGATCCGGTATCCCACGCCGCGAACGGTCTCAATCAATTGAACGGGTTCGGATTCGTCGATTTTCTTCCGAAGCCTGCGAATGTTGACATCCACCAGATTTGTTTCGGGGTCGAAGTCATAGCCCCAGACTTTTTCGAGAAGCTGGGTCCGGGTAAAGACCCGGCTGGGTGAACGCATAAGAGGTTCCAGCAGGTTGAACTCCCGCGCGGTGAGCTCGATGGCGCGATTGCCGCGCTTGACTTCTCGAGTGATGAGATTGATCACGAGATCCTCGACCTGAACCAGGTTGAGCGTTTCGCCAGAAGCCCGCCGTGTGACGGCCTGGATGCGGGCGATCAGCTCATCCATGTAGAAGGGTTTGGTGAGATAATCATCCGCGCCGAGATTAAGTCCCTCGACCCGTTCATTTGGCTCGGTTCGCGCCGTCAGCAGAATCACGGGCACGGTTTGTTTGCGGGAACGGAGGTTCTTGAGAATGCTCAGCCCATCACGACCGGGTAGCATGATGTCCAGAACGATCACATCATAGGCGTGAGTGGTGGCTAAAGTGAAGGCATCGTTCCCGTCGCCGCAAACATCCACGCTGAAGCCCTGTTCCGTCAAGCCCTGTCGGATAAAACTGGCGATCTTCCGCTCGTCTTCAACCACAAGAATCTTCATGGTGGGCAAGGTAACATGGGGAATGAGGTTTATTCAATGATGGGATCATGACAGTTCTGTAATCTTCCTGTCGCGTGTTTGTCATGAGGATGGTGTTTACTAGCTTCAGATGAGAGAGATAAACCCAAACAAGGAGAGTGTCATGAAAAGAGCAGTGTTGATGGCCGTGGCAGTAGCAATGGTCGGAACGTTCAAAGCGGCGGCAGCGGATGAGGGGGGCGCGCAGGCACCCGGCGGTGGCGGTCAGGGAACGGGAACTCAACAAAGGGGACTAGGCGGTGAAAACGGCAAGCGTCGGCCTCCTCCGCCGATTATTGCGGTGCTGGATGCAAACAAGGACGGGGTCATCGATGCCGCCGAGATCACCCATGCCCCGGCCGCGCTTAAGAAGCTGGATAAAAATGGCGACGGCAAACTGACGCGCGAGGAATTGATGCCGCCGCGCCCGCCTCGCCCGGACGGCGAGCAGGGCGGTCCGGGCGGCGGAGAAGATCGGCAGGATCGTGGTGGTCACAGCGGGCCGC
>CAIZMS010000329.1 GCA_903934155.1 uncultured bacterium
CCGCAACCGCTTTCCCCAACCAAGGCTACCGTTTCGTCTTCATTCACAACCAGATCGATACCATCAACAGCCCGAACAAGTCCCTCTTCGGTCGAGAAATGAATCTTCAGTCCGGAGACATCCAGCACAGGGGGCGCCATGACATTTGATTCCGTGTTATTCATTCAAATCAAAACGGTAATCCGTTGCCGGGCTCCTCGTTTTTCCCAGGAGGTGTCTCGTCACGATCTTCGAAAGGCTCGGACGAGACGGTTTCGCCCTCCTTTACGAGGATTTCAATTCGTCGCTCGACCTGATTTAGTTTCGATGAACAGAGCTTTACAAGACCCTGTCCTTCCTCAAAGCGGGCCATCATGTCTTCAAGACTGAGCTTTCCGCCCTCCATTTCCTCCACGATGGTTTCCAGTCGTCCGAGCGCTTTTTCAAAGCTGATGCCCTCGGGTTTCATCGTTTGCTCTTCGGCCTTTTTTTTACTCATGTATCACCTTTGATTTGAATTCGCCCTCTCCCACCCGCGTCACAAGTTTGTCGCCGTCTGCCACTTCCCCCGCATTTCTGACAGCCCGGCCGTCAACCGTGAATGTAATGCTGTATCCCCGCTTCAGAACAGCCAGGGGATTATAGGCCGTTAATTGCCGCTCCAGGCTCCTGGCCTGCTGCACCCTCAGGGCAAATACCCTGCTCAAAGAGTGCTTCATTCTGATGGATAAATCATCGGCATGCTGTTGACCTTCACGGAATTTCCGTTCCAGAGAATGGCTTGTCCGGTCTTTGAGGCGTTCAATTTTCTGACGGTAGACCCGGGCGGCATTGCCAGGCTCCCGAAAGACATAACTCCGCGCCGCCGCATGAAACCGGCCGCGCGCTTTTAAAAGAGAATGATTGAGCAATTGCGTGATGGCGGAAGATTTCTGGCGCAGTGCCCCCAGAAACTCGTCCTTGCGTCCCACCACGATCTCGGCGGCGGCAGACGGTGTGGGAGCCCGGAGATCCGCAACGAAATCACAAATGGTGAAATCGGTCTCATGTCCTACAGCGGAGATTACCGGAATGTCCGACCGTTCAATGGCTCGCGCCACGATCTCCTCGTTAAAACACCATAAATCCTCGAGACTCCCCCCGCCTCGCCCTACGATCATCACGTCAATGTTGCCCTGCCGGTTGAGCAGGTCTATGGCTGCCGCAATCTCCTGAGCGGCCCCAGCGCCCTGAACCCGCGCCGGGGAAATCACCACATGTAGATTCGGAAAGCGTCGTCGGAGCACATTTAAAATGTCGCGAATAGCGGCACCCGTGGGGGATGTCACAACACCGATATGCCTGGGAAGGAGAGGGAGTTTCCGCTTCCGTTCCACGGCAAACAGCCCCTCATCGGACAATTTCTTTTTCAAGGCCTCAAAGGCCGCCTGCAGGGATCCTTTCCCACCCTCCTCCATCCGCTTGATGACAATCTGATAACTCCCGTCCCGTTCATAAACAGTGAGAGAGCCGTAGGCCCGGACCCGCATGCCGTCCCTGGGCACAAACAGCAGTCCCCGCATGTCGCTTCGCCAGATCACCCCTCGTATCTGGGATGACTCGTCCTTAATGGTAAAATAACAGTGCCCCGATGGCGGTTGACGAATGTTGGAGAGTTCTCCCTCCACGCAAACGCCGCCCTGGCTCCCCTCAAGCAATACCCTGATCTGGCGCGTCAACTCCGTGACGGAAAAGATGCGGATATCGCCACTCCCTGTCTGGTCCCTGCTCATTTTGCCTGATCCAGAAACTCCCTGACACGCGTGATTTTACGGGCCTTTCCGGTGGACTCATCCACATCAATCAGAACTCCTTCCAAGGCCACATTATGCTCCGCAATTTCGAATTTGGACGGCATCCCCGTGAGGAATTTCCCCATCACAGACGGATAATCCCGCCCAATGATGGAATCTTTCGGTCCCGTCATTCCCAAGTCGGTAATATAGGCCGACCTCTTGGGCAGAATTGTTTCATCCGAGGTCTGGACATGGGTGTGAGTGCCGACAATCGCGCTAACCCGTCCGTCCAAATGACGTCCCATGGCGATTTTCTCCGAAGTGGCTTCGGCATGCATATCGACCAGAATCACCTTTCCCATATTGGGTTCCTTGGCCAGCAGCGCATCTACAGTCCGGAACGGGCAGTCCATGGGGGGCATAAACACCCGACCAATCAGACTGACGACGGTTACCCGCCCCTTAGGTGTTTCCACAGTCACAATTCCACGACCGGGACAGCCGGGTGCGAAATTGGCAGGCCTGATCAATCGTTTTTCGATGTCGAGATATTGGGCGATTTCCTTCTGGTCCCATGTATGATCGCCCAAGGTGATAACATCCGCACCGGCGTCAAACAATTCACCAGCGATGACCCGCGTGATCCCCTTCCCTCCGGCGGAATTCTCGGCATTGGCAACCACCATGTCAACGGCGCCTCGCCCCTTCATTTGGCCGACCACCCGGGCAAATATCTTGCGCCCCGGCCCTCCAACCATGTCTCCAACCATGAGAATATTCATCGAGCATACTCCACGCAGCGGGTTTCTCTCACCACCATCACCCTGATTTGTCCCGGGTATTGCAGTTCACTTTCAATTTTCTTGCAGATGTTCCTGGCAAGCGCCATGGCATCATGGTCATTTACTTTTTCCGGCTGCACCACCACCCGCATCTCTCGTCCTGCCTGAATGGCGTAACTCTTGTCCACCCCGGGGAAACTATTGGCGATGCCTTCCAATTTTTCAAGACGCTTCACATAAATTTCCGAGGTTTCAGCGCGGGCACCGGGACGGGACGCCGAAATGGCATCGCCTGCGGCGGCCAGAATGGCATAAAGGCTTTCCCCTGGAACTTCTTCATGGTGCGCGGCAACGGCATTGATGACTACACTTGCCTCTCCGAGGCGTCGCAGGAAATCACCGCCAATTTGAGCATGGCTTCCCTCAATGTTATGATCCAGAGCCTTGCCGATGTCATGAAGCAGGCCAATCCGTTTCGCCAGGGTCACATCCAGACCCAATTCCGCCGCCATAACTCCCATGAGCTGAGCCACCTCAATGGAGTGCATCAGGACATTTTGCGAATAACTGCTTCGGAATTTCAGGCGGCCGAGGGTGCGGACAAGATCCGGGTCGACATCCCTGATTCCCACCTGATAGATGGCTTCTTCGCCTGCCTGTCGAATTCGTTCATCCATCTCGTCCCGCGTTTTGTTAACCACCTCTTCAATCCGGGCCGGATGAATACGGCCATCCTGGATGAGGAGCTCCAGGGAAATTCTAGCTACTTCCCGACGGACTGGATCAAAGGCCGATATCACCACCGCCTCCGGGGTGTCATCGATCAGTAGATTCACGCCGGTAGCCGCCTCGATCGCCCGGATGTTCCGTCCATCACGCCCGATAATGCGCCCCTTCATCTCATCATTCGGAAGCGCGATGCTACTGGTCATCAATTCAGAGGAGTGACTGGCCGCGTAACGCTGAACCGCAAGACTGACAATTTTCTGGGCTTCCCGCTCTGCAGTGTCCTTCGCTTCCTCCTGAAGGCGTCGGATTAATCCGCCAACCTCATTATGAACTTCCGACTCAACCCGGGTCATCAAGGTCAGTCTGGCTTCTGCCTGGGTCATGCCGGCAACCCGTTGCAGCCGTATCTTTTCTTCATCCATGAGCCTGATCAGATCCTCCCTGATTTTCTCATTTTCGCCGGCCTGCTTTTCCACTTCCGCAGAACGTTGTTCCGTGGCGCGTTCCTTTTTATCGATAAGGGCCACCTTGCGTTCAAGATTGGACTCCTTTTGGGCGATCCGATTGTCCAGATTTGTCAGTTCCTCCCGCCGTGACCGGGTTGATGCCTCAAACTCCTCCCGGGCCTTTAACACCTCATCCTTGGCTTTCAGTGCGGCATCCTTCAGAAGACTGTCCGCCCCTGTCTTGGCATCCTTTAAAAGTTGGTTCGCATCTCGCTCCATCTGGCTTGACCGAACCGCACTCATCCAAACCCGAAGTCCGTATCCCAAGGCCAATCCCGCAGCGGCGGTCAAGGCCGCCGTAATCATCATTTCAAGCATTCAGCACCTTCCTTTATGTTGTCCGATAGACAGCATTTTCCGTAATCACCACATCCATTCCAACATCATGTTCCGCAACCGGGAACCCGGAAGTAATCTGGGCGGCAAAACATAATCCGGTCTTGCAGTTCACATGGCGACCCAGCCGCGCAAGCATCCGGTCATAAAAACCGAGCCCGTGTCCCAACCGGGCGCCTGTTTCTGAAAAGGCAAGACCGGGAACCAGAACCAGATCGAAACACCTGGGTTTTGCCCAGTGCGGTGTGGCTGGCTGCCTGACTGAAAACCGTCCGCGGGTCAACGGTTCATTCGGCGTGAACCAGGCAGGCATGTATTCGCCGTCGTCCCGGGCGCAAGGCACGGCAATGCGTTTTCCGGCTTTCCACGCCGCCTCCATAATCGCCTGCGTTTGAGCCTCGCCGGGAAGCGCCAGATAACAGCACACCACTTCGGCGCGATTGAATTCGGCTAGGGCGATCACCCGCTCCGCAATACGACTACTGGCCGTCAATACCCAGGAGGCATTCAGCCCTTCTCGCTGTTTCCGCATCACCGCGCGATGCTCCGCTTTGGCTTCTGCGCTATTCATCCTGCTTTTTCTGGTTATCGTCATTCGACTCCCGTGCCCGGGCTTTCGCCCGCCGGCTGTTCCATGATGCCATCCGTTTTGTGATAATGTCCTCATAGCCGGCCGTGGTGGGCTCGTAATAAACGGCCGAAGTGGGGATATAGTCCTGATCAACAAAGTGCCCTTCGAAATCATGGGCATACTGGTAGCCGGTGTGCCCCAACCGGTCGGCCCCTTTATAACTGGAGCTTCGGAGATGCAATGGGACCGGGAGTATCCGCCCCTTCTCCACATCATTCATCGCCTTGTCAATGGCCAGGTACGAGGCATTACTCTTGGGTGCCGTGGCTAGATAGGTTGTTGCCTGTGCCAGCACAATCCGGGCCTCCGGCATACCCACAAAGGCTACGGCATCCATGGCAGAGGTTGCTACCGTCAAGCCCCGCGGGTCGGCATTACCAATGTCCTCTGATGCCAGAATAACCAGACGGCGGGCGATAAAGCGGGGGTCCTCCCCTGCATAGAGCATCTTGGCCAGCCAGTAGATGGCAGCATGGGGATCCGAACCGCGAACGCTTTTTATAAAGGCGGAAATGGTGTCGTGGTGCCCATCCTCGTCGCGGTCATAGACAACCGCCTTTTTCTGAACGGACTCCTCCATGATGGCGCGGGTGATGTGAATGCGCACCTGATCATCGGGCGGCGTAGACATCACGGCGATCTCTAGCGAGTTCAGGGCCCGTCGCCCGTCGCCCTCGCAGACTTTTGCCAGATGCGCCAGAGCCTCTTCATCCACATCAACCGGCCGGCCGCCCACTCCGCGCTCATCCATCAGCGCGCGCTTCAGAAGGAGAATGATGTCGGCCTCAGACACCGGATTTAACTGAAAGACCTGCGATCGCGAGGTCAACGGACTGTTAATGAAGAAAAAGGGATTATGCGTGGTGGCCCCGATTAACGTGACGGTTCCATCTTCTACATGCGGCAGCAGGATATCCTGTTGCGATTTGTTGAAGTGGTGGATCTCATCAATGAATAGAATCGTTTCAACCCCGTCAGCCCGTTTGCGATGCTGCGCGGCAGCCAGAATAGACCGAAGAACCGCCACATTGGCGAGGACGCCGCTGGTACGCTCAAACCGGCGGCGTGTGGCCGCGGCAACGACCTCGGCGATGGATGTTTTTCCGCATCCGGGAGGGCCATAAAGAATGATGCTACCCAACCGGTCAGCCTCGATGGCGCGGCGAAGCAACTTGCCTTTCCCGAGGATGTGATCCTGTCCGACGATTTCATCCAGAGTGCGGGGACGCATCCGAGCCGCCAGCGGCTGCGAACGGGTCAATAACTCAGAATGTTCTTTTTCAAAAAGATCCATGGGCCCACCAATAAAAAACCCCGCCTTGCCGCAGGAGCACGATCTCTTAACCTCACGAATGAGGTGGGAACTTTATCTCACGGGTTCCGAGTCCCGAACGAGCGGGCATGCGGGTACCGCAGTATTCAAGTTCCCTTATTCCAAACTATCGGGTAAGAGATTTCCGGCCCGTACACGAACAAGGCAGGGCAATGAATCCATACCAATGGAAGCGCCCCTGGTTGCCAAAGAACAGCATTTTTGAAGTTGAAGCCCGTTTCTGTAAGCTCGAGAGGAGTCGCCCCCCCTCCACACCTTCAGCTGACATCCATCATCAAGCCTTGCGGCGTCCAACTTCATCCACCATCTCAAAGATGCCACAACGCCCCCTGCTAAAAGGGTCAGCAGCAACACCATCATATTCGCTATTTCTGAGTAAACCATCTTCAAACGCCCTGTTCATCCGACCCGAACTCTCTTTTTCCGAACTCAGTGCTTCCGCTTTCAGCGCCTAGGCCCTACTTGAAATATCAAATTGAGCATAACCGCCTTCCACCGACATCATAATACCCCTTTCCGCTTCACCGCGTCAAGCGATGCAAATTCCAGGACATTCCCCGGTTTTTCAGGCGGTTGAAAAGAGGAAGGCCAATTGATCGTTCGAGGGCGGAGTAAAATCAGGCGGCTTGGGGCGGTAGCGGCCGAGGCGGGAGAACAGATTAGC
>CAIZMS010000330.1 GCA_903934155.1 uncultured bacterium
GGGGATTGACTTGAAATTCTGGGATCCCGTTTCGGGAATGAGCCGGAAGTCAAGGGTTGTGATGGAATTATTGGACAGCAAAGACTCCCCGGCAGGCCTTTTGGCGCCCGCGTTGGGATTGGCGCTAAGGAGGAGTTGATATGGTTCCCTATCGTCTCAACATGGCACGCGGGTTTGTGATGCCGCTGGAAGTCCGGGAAAAGTGGCTGAGTTGGTTCATGGTCTACCTTCTGGCCGGAAGCGTGGTGATTGCGTTGGTGCTTTATTGGGTAATCGAGGTGTCCTCTTTTTGGCATACCCAGCGTGATGTTCTGACGCGGCAGGAGGCGCGTGTTCTGGCTAATTCTTCGGGTTACAAGACGCTTGCGGAGTATAAAAAAGTGGTTCAGGGGAAAGTTGTGTCTTCGCTCCGGGAAACGGAGGCTCTGGTTGAGTTTGAAAAGAACAATAATCGGACGGCGAGGATTTTGCTCGGACTGGCGGAGTCGTTGCCGGAGGGGGTGGAGTTGGGGGCCGCAGATTATGACGCCGCAACCCGGAAGATAGCCTTTGAGGTCGTGATGCCGGTGGCCTTAAAAGTGGATGAAAAACTGTCTCCGACGCACATTGTGGCGGCGTGGGAACGTTCGCCTCTGCTGGCTGGGCATCTTGCGCAGATTGAAGTGGACAATAGTGAGCGGGTGAGACGTGACGGAGTGGAGATGATGTGCTGGCGTTTTTCTGCGTCAGTAGGAGAGAAGTAACATGGCCAAGCCAAAAGTCAGAGCCTTCTGGTTCGAGTTGGCGATCTGCATCGGGGCGCCGCTGGTCGTCCTGCTGGCCATTGCCATTTCCGGGTATTGTCATATCCGGAACATCAAAACGGAGATCCGGGTTCGGGGGGCACTTCTGGACGAAATTCCTGTCCTCGAACATCGCCTTTTATTTGTCAAACAGGTCCTAACACCTTACCGCGTTAAAAACGGGGGGAAGGACAAAATGGGTGAATTGTCCCAGCAGGGCAACAAGGCCGCTTTGGAGCAAGGAATTAAGGTGAAGTCGGTGAATGCCGAGAAAGTGGTTCTTCCCGAGAGCCCCTATTCCCTGGATTATCGGGTTTCCATACTCGGCGAAGGAGGACTTGGCGGAGTGATCCGCATGACGGATGTCCTTGATCAGCCAGTCCAATGCCTCAAGGTCGCTTCAGTAAGGTTACGGGCAAAGACAATTCTTCCACGGCCAGTTTATGATGTCGATTGGCAGTTTCAGTATCGGTATTTGCCCGCCTTTGCTGATGAAGCGGTGGTGACAGGAGATGGTGGCGAACAATTTAAGCGATTGGGTGTGGCCGTTGATGTGCTGAAGGGGCTTTTGAAAGATAGATGGAGTATGCTCGACATGGCGAAATTTGAACACCGTAGCGCGACTGGGGCGAAGGAGCGTATGCCCGTGGTGCCGGAAACTCCGATGTCGTTCAGGCTGCACGGAATAGCGGAAGATGGGCGGGGTTCCCTGGCTCTGACTGATCGCGGCGTATTCGGGGTAGGGGATTCTATCGGTGGGTGCAGAATAATCAAGGTGGAGAAGGATCATATTGTTGTGGAGAACAAGCAAGGGCGGCGTGAGGTGGTTTCTCTTTACCGCAGTGAGGTGAATCCATGAAGCGGGGCGGGACTCTGGTTGAGGTCATGATGGCGTGTGTGGTGCTGGCGGTCATTGCCATGGTCGGGGGTGCCTATGTGTATCAGTCCATGGGGACACTGTCCGTTCACCGGGATCGCGCGGTGGCGGTGGCCGTGGCGAACAGCAGACTGGAGGAGTTGCGAAGCACGACATTTGGTGATCTCACAAATTTGCCGGGATTTTCAATGAGCGGAACAAACTGGGTTAAACGTGCGGGCAACAGCTGGGTTGTGACCTCCGCCTCAGCCTACGATTCGTTCAGTATGGGAGCATCGGCCGGACAATTAAGAGCGGGATTGCAGATAACCAATGTGGTTGTGCCTGCGGACGCGATGATCATGACGGTGCAGGCTACCTGCCGGACTCCGGATTCCGTAAATCTGAGGACACTTTATGCCCCATAAATTGGTGATGACATGAAAATGACGGGTAAAGATGGATTTACGATTGTGGAATTGCTGATCGGTATCATTGCGGCATCCATATTGGCGTTAATGGCGGGAACCATGCTGATGAACGCTTACAAGGGATGGGTGAGGAGTCTGGCGTTGGCGGATATGGAGCGCGATGCCGCCGTTGCGATCCATACTCTTGATTTGGCTGTTCGGGGTGCCACGAACGCAGTGGGAGGGGCCACTCTGACGGTGTCACTCTCCTCAAATGGAATTACCCGGGTGTTTTCCACCACCGGGGTGTCTCCCCGGAAAAGCCTCGCCTACAATGGGATGACGCTTGTTAATGGCCGACTGGGATCATTCTCTGCAACGGTCACGGGGAGTGTGGTCGGGGTGACGATGGTTGTGTCGGCCATTGATCAGAATGGACAGGATACGGGCGTCACCATGGGGGTAACAAACCTGTGCATTCGAATGAGGAACAGACCATGAAAACATCAACAGGCTGGGGCTTAAAGCTGGGGATGGAGACAGGAGGAAAGTCTGGCGCGATTCTGGGGATGGCGCTGGTTATCGTTCTCGCTTTGAGTTTGTTGGGATTGGGGCTTCTGAATCTGGGGCGTATGAGTGCAGTTGAGGTGTCGCGAAGTTATAACCTGAACAAGGCGTTTTGGGCGGCGGAAGCAGGGCTGTTCAATGCCCGTGCGAAATTGCGGGGCGACTCCACCTATAGAGCAGGGAGTTTCCCGTCAGTTTTCTCAAACCCAGATTTTGGGTACACGGTGCGGGTTTCCACTCCGGATCATGTCAATTTCGGGGTGGTTTCAACCGGCGTGGTCCAGGGAGCGACCCGCGTGGTCCAAATGTCTCTCCGCGTGGAGGAGGGATGGCCTTCCGCTTTCAATTACTCCCTTTTTTCAGGCGGACAGATGAAGCTCGGCCAGAATATCAGCGTCACGGGCTCTGGGGGGAATGGCAACCTTTATGCGGATACCGGGTACGCTGGCGGTAGCAAAGAGCCGGTGACCAATAATTGTTCGATTTATGATGGGGTTCCGGGTGCCTACCCCGAGCCCACGATCGCCCATGAAGTGCCTGCGCTGGTCACGACTTACTATGACAATCTGTTGATTCAGGCGACCACAAGTCCGAATATAAAGTATCCGGCATTCCTGTCGGGAATCTATACGGTCAAAGAGGATGTTTCTATAACGAGCCCCATGGGCGGCTCCGGTATTTTGGTTGTGAATGGATCCGTTTCGATTTCTGCCGGCGCGATAATTGGAAATGGCGTCACGATTATTGCAAAGGGGGGACTCAGTATTTCTTCCACCGCTTCCTTGGGGTCGAACGATGTGTTTTATTCGGCTGAGAGCATTCAGATTGCAAAAGACAATACTTTTTCAGCGGGGAACAGTGCCTTGATCACCCCAGGCTCAATTGATATTCAAAAAACATTCCAGTTCGCGGGGCTGATA
>CAIZMS010000331.1 GCA_903934155.1 uncultured bacterium
CGTCCTGCCCATCAAAACCCCCGCCGAGCCACTGTGAAAACAATCGACAGGCTGGCGGTCCCCCTTTTATAGTCAAGTCGAATGAAGGCAATTTCTGATAATCCGATGGTGAAAGACCTGATCCGTCGTGCGTTGGAGGAGGATGTGGGTTCCGGCGATGTGACCACCCTTTCCGTGGTGCCAGAATCCAGCCGGGGTCGGGCCGTGATCCTTTCGCGGGGTCATTATGTGGTGTCCGGTCTGGATGTCGCCGCCGCCGTGTTCGCCGCCGTGGATCCCTCGCTCCAGTGCCGGTTCCTGTCCGCCGATGGCGATGGTGTGAAGCCGGATCAGGCCTTGATGACCATTGAGGGGAGTATCCGAGGAATCCTGACGGGGGAGCGGACGGCTCTGAATTTCATGCAGCGGATGACCGGGATCGCTTCGAGAACTCGTGAATTTTCGGATAAAGTAAAGCCCTATGGGACACGGATTCTGGATACGCGCAAGACGACCCCGACGCTGCGGATTCTGGAGAAATATGCGGTCACTTGCGGGGGCGGAACGAATCACCGGATGGGCCTGTATGACATGGTTTTGATCAAGGACAATCACCGCCGTTTGTGGCAGCCGGCGGGGATCAGCAACCTGCAGGGTGCCGTGGCTGCCGCACGGGAAAAATTCCCCGGCATTCCCGTGGAGGTCGAGGTTGAATCCGAGGCGGAATTGCGGGATGCCTTGCGGGCGGCCCCGGAATGGATCATGCTGGACAACATGGAGCCGGCCCGAATGCGCGAATGCGTGGCGATTTGTGCCGGGCGGGCCAAGCTGGAGGCTTCAGGAGGGGTTACCCTGGCCACGGTGGAGGCCATTGCCGCAACCGGGGTGGATGCCATTTCCATTGGGGGGTTGACCCACTCGTCGCCAGCGGCCGATTTATCCCTGGAGCTCGACTAAGTGGATACTTTCTTTGTCATCGATGTCGGCAACACGAGCACCCATGTGGGGCTGGTCAGGGGGCGCCGGATTCTGCGACAGGGCCGCATGTCCACGCGGGAGGGTCGGGATGAGCGAAAGATCACGGCGCTTCTGCGCCATGTCGCGGGGTCTCGCAAGGTGACGGGGTCTGTCCTGTGTTCCGTGGTGCCCGGGCTCAACCCCCTCTGGGCTGAGATCCTGATGAAGCTGTGTGGCTCCCTTCCCCTGGTGGTGGATCACCGGATTCATCTCAACATCACGGTGGACTATCCCCATCCTGAAACCATTGGGGCGGATCGCCTTGCCGATGCGGCGGCCGCCTGGGCCCGCTACAAGGGGGCGGTGATTGTGGCCGATTTCGGGACGGCCCTGACGTTTGATGTTATTACCGGGGATGGCCGTTATGTGGGGGGCGTCATTGCGCCGGGGTTGCCCCTGATGACCGATTATCTTTCCGAACGGACGGCCCTGTTGCCGCATATCAAGCTGGGTGGGCGTTTCAAGGCTATCGGGCGAAGCACGGATGAGGCGATGCGGATCGGGGCCATGGTGGGCTACTGCGGGATGGTGCGCGAAATCCTGCGTCACATTAAGGCCGGAATGAAGGAACGCCGTGTCCAGTTCTGCGCCACAGGGGGATATGCGGGGCTGGCGTTGAAGGGGCTTGACGCCCCGGTAGATATTATTCCTGAACTAACGCTGGATGGGTTGGTGTTGCTCAGGGAACTCAACCTTCCTCACTAAACAGTATGGGTAGAATCCTGGGAATTGATTACGGAACCAAGCGCATGGGGATCGCCATCAGCGATGCCACGGCCATGCTGTCCACGCCGGTCTCGGTTGAGTCGGTTCACTCCATGGATGAGGCGGTCTCCGTGGCCTGTCGCATTGCCCGGGAACGGGGTGTTGAGAAGATTGTGGTGGGCATTCCCGTCAACATGAACGGAACCAATGGCCCGATGGCTCTGGAGGCCATGCAATTCATCGAACGGCTTCGGGGAGCGAGCGGACTTCCGGTTGATACGACCGATGAGCGTCTCAGCACCAGTCTCGTGGAGCGGATGCTGGTGGATGCCGATGTTTCACGGGGGCGGCGGAAGGAAGTCCGCGACAAACTGGCTGCGCAGGTTATTTTGCAGGGATATCTGGATGCCAAGGCGGGGCCCCAATATTACAACCCGGATGATGACTCCTTGCGCGATCCCGATTGATCCGGAGCAGGGGACGCGGTTTTTCGTTTTCGGGATTTTGGTTTGGCCGTGAGGGGTCTATCCGGATTTGCGGGAGCCTTCATCTGTGTCGACCGGGGACGGGTTGTCCGCTTGTGACTTTTATGGCCGTTCCAGAACCAGGCCACGCTCACACCGGTAAGCAACCCGGTGATCACCATGGCAAAAAACAACTGTTTCCAGCGCCTGAGGCTTCGTTTCAGAAGCGTGACATCCTGAGTGGTCAGCAGGGTTTGTGCGGCTTTCCCGGGCGTGGTGGGTGGTGTGAAGTCCAACTGTTCCCGCACCGGAATGGTCTTCTGGAGGGGATCATGCTTCAAAAAATGGCATCGGTTCACATCCAGACCCGACTGGATGATGGCGGAACGATAACTGTCGAGGTCGAAGGCAACGCGGCGCCAGAAAACGGCCCGGGCTTCCGTGTCATACAGGCAATAACTGGCACGCGGATCTCCATCCCGGGGGGCGCCCACCGACCCGACATTGATGAAATAGCGTTTGCCGGGTTCCAGTTCAAAATCCTGCGGCTCGATTTTGCGGGGAATTCCGCTTGAGCCGATGAGAAAGAAGGCGGGATCGTGGGTGTGACCGGCGAGAAGCAGTTGCGAGTCAACGGCCTGCCATGATGGCAGGGCGTCCTCGGGATTGAGGACATACTCGAAATTTGCCGGTTTTGAAAAATCCCCATGGACGCACCGGAATCCGTTACCCACCACTGTCAGGGGAAACGATCCCAGAAATGCGGCCGCTTTCCGGTTGAGCTGTCCGGCTGTCCACCGGATAATGTCCCTCGCCTCCGGGTTGAAGGAGGAATCATCCATTTTGCCGCCCACCACGGCGTCGTGATTGCCCAGGACGAAGGCGTCAATGTGGGAGTGGACTTCATTGAGGAGCCGGGCGGGGGACGGGCCGTAGCCGACCACATCCCCCAGACAGATGATATAATCCGCGTGCTGGCTCCGGATGTCCCGATGAACCGCGTGCCACGCCTGAAGGTTGGCGTGAAGATCCGAGATAAAGGCGTAACGCATGACTAGTCGTTAAACTAGTTTCCGCTAGCCGTCAACTAAAACAAAGCTATACCGGTTACTTTTTCGGGGGCATGGCCCAGGGATCATTGCCAGGGGCGACCGGGTCCGGTGCCGGGGTGACGGCGGCCGGGGCCGCCGGAGTCGCTTCGGGGGCCACCGGTGTCGCTTCGGCGGGCGGGGAGACCGGATCAGGTTGGGATACCGGTTCGGGGATTGGCGCACCGTTGTCGGTGGGTTTCAAAGACAGCTGGGGGAACAGGATGGTGCCCGAGAAGTTGCCCTCGAGGCATGCCTGAATGGCGCCGCGTGAGGCGGGAAGGGTGATCTGACCCTGCATTTTTGACAACCCGGAAATCAGCATATCGCCCACATCCTGTTTAAAGAGGATTTTTGGGGCTGATCCCTTGGCGGGGGTAAACACAAGGGAGACGGTGAAGCGGCCTGAAAAATTATTATATTTCTGGGCGGCGGCATCCAGACTCCACGTTTGACCGGGTTCAGTGTTGATCCGGGATGACACCATCCGGATGGCGTGTTTTTCCCGTTTGGAGCGGAGATAGAGGAAAGACTGTTTAAAGGGATTCAGATTCAAGCCAGCGGCCTGCCTGTATTTATCCTCTAAGTGAATTGTCCAACCGGGAATGGGGGTTCCGGGCTCGATGACACGGGCAGGAAAGGCAAGCCGGTTGACCGGAGCGGAAGACGCCTGAGAGCTTCCGCCCCCGTCGAGTTCGATGGTATGGGGCAGAGTCCTCCAGATGGCGGTTCCAATCATCAGGACGACCACCGTCAGGATGACCTTCATGTTCAACGGCATTTTCTGGGGGCGGCGCGGGAGTACCTTGATGTCCTGTATGGTGACGACATCATGGGCGGCCTTGTCGCCGGATTTCGGGGGGATGAAGACCTTGAGTTTTTGAGCCGGGGCGTTTTTCGGGGCGGGTTGTAGATAGTAGCTGGAATCCAGTTGAAGCCCCGTGGCCTTGAGTGATTTCCGGTAGCCATCCACATCAAAAGACACATGCCGCCAATAAAGCGACTGGGTTTCCGAATCATAAATGCAGTAACACGACCGGACATCCGAACCCCGGGGTTGCCCGACCGATCCGATGTTCACCAGGTAGCGCTTGCCCGGATCCACGACAAAGTCCTGGGGGTCGACGCTCCGGGGGGTTCCGCTGGCTCCCAGGATATAGAGGGCTGGTTCATGTGTGTGGCCGACGAACAGCAGGGGCTCCTCAACCGCTTTCCAGGAGGGGAGGGCGCTTTCCGCGTCCAGGACATAGTCAAAATTGGCGGGTGCAGTGAATTCTCCATGGACGCACCGGAAACCGTCGCCGGCCAGAGTGAGGGGGAATGTTCCCAGAAAATTCCGATCCTCGTCTTTCAGTTGTTTTTTTGTCCAGGTGATCATCTTCTGGGCATCGTCATTGAAAAGAGACTCATCCAGTTTCCCGGCCACCACGGCATCGTGGTTCCCGAGCACAAAGGCATCCACCTTGGCGCGGACTTCCCGGAGTATTTCGCGCGGATTCGGGCCGTAGCCGACCACGTCCCCGAGGGAAATGATCCGGTCCACATTGTTCGCCTGAATATCGTGGTAAACCATTTTCCATGCCTGGATGTTCGCATGGAGGTCTGAGACGAAAGCATATTTCATGGGTACCGCCGTAGTGTGGGTGTTGTTTTCTTTCAAAGAGGGTGTCGCGATAGTCGGGTGCGAATCCATTTTTCGATGGAAATCACCGGGAGAACCGTGGTCCCGACAAGAATGGCATGAGACCACTCGGTCCAGCCCAAGGGAGTTGATTTGAACAGAGTTTGCAGGAAGGGGATATAAAGAAAGCAGGCTTGAAGCAGGAGGAGGGTGCCGATTCCCACAAAGATGGGGGGATTGGAAAAGATTCCCAGCGACAGAACCGAGTTTTTCAAGGAGCGGCAGTTCAGCAGATAGAATATCTGGAAGAACACGATGGTGGTAACACAGGTGCTTTGCGCTCCCGAAAGGGCCAGGGCATGACGTGATGCCGAGACGGGAGCCGGACCGGCCATCTGGTAATATTCCCAGAGGAAGAGGGCGCATGATCCTGCTGTCATGAGTCCCGCCACCATGAAGAGGCGGAACACAATAAATCCAGAAAACACCGGTTCACCCGGGCTTCGAGGTTTCCGGCGCATGGCGTTTCGTTCCAACACCTCAAAGGCGAGGGGTACCGACAAGGCCAGACTGGCCACAAGGTTGATCCAGAGAGTCTGGGTCGGGGACATGGCCAGAAGGAGGGCGGGCTTTCCTTCAATCATAACGACTGGGAAAAAGAATACGGCTGCCGCCAGGATAAAGGCCAGACCGAGATTGGTGGGCAGGAGGAAGGCTAGGGATTTAATGAGGTTGTCATAAACGCGCCGGCCTTCCTCCACGGCGGCGGCGATGGAGGCAAAATTGTCATCAGCCAGGATGACCTTGGAGGCTTCCTTGGCGACGGCGGTTCCAGTGATGCCCATGGCAATGCCGATGTCTGCCTTTTTCAAGGCGGGGCCGTCATTGACGCCATCGCCGGTCATGGCGACAACATGCCCCCGGGCCTGAAGGGCCTCCACAATCCGGATCTTGTGTTCGGGTGCAACCCGGGCGAACACATTGGTTTCCAGAACACGATCCTGAAGCTCCTTCTCCGTCAACCCGTCCAATTCACGACCAATACAGGCCTGCTGGGAGGGTTTCAGGAGTCCCAGTTGCCGCCCGATGGCCTGAGCCGTGGTGGGGTGGTCTCCGGTGATCATCTTGACGGTGATCCCGGCGCCATGGCAGACGCGGATGGCATCCATCGCCTCGGTTCGGGGCGGATCAATCATGCCCATCAGGCCGACGAAGGCCAGGCCACCCGACACGGTTTCCGGATGGAGAGCCTCGTTTTCAGAGCCGGTTTTTTTTGCGAAGGCGATGACCCGCATGCCTTGGCGGGCGTAGGTTTCAATGGTCTCGTGAATCCGGATCCGTTCCGATTCCTCCAGGGAGCACCGCTGCAGAACAGTTTCAGGTGCACCCTTGAGGCTGATGTGAAGGGTTCCGTCAAGGGTGTTGAGTGTGGCCATGAACTTGGTTTCCGATTCGAAGGGGATCACATCCAGGCGGGGGTGTTCCCGGCGCAGGGACTGCGCCAAGAGGCCAGCTTTTTGTCCGGCCACCACCAGGGCGGCCTCGGTCGGGTCGCCGGTGATACCCCAGCCATCCTCCTCCCGCTGGAGGGAGGAGTCGTTGCACAACACGGAGATTAACAGGATCTCCCGGAGTTCAGGAGGAAGCTCAGGGGTGATGGCGACCCCATTGTGCTCGATGACACCATCGGGGGAATAGCCCACCCCCGAAAAGCGGTATTCCCGGGAGCCCGTCCAGGCGACCTGAACGGTCATCTCATTGCGGGTTAGGGTTCCGGTTTTATCCGTGCAGATCACTGAGGTTGAGCCCAGTGTTTCCACGGCGGGAAGGTGCCGCACCACGGCGTGGCGTGCGGCCATGGCCCTGACGCCAAGGGCCAGGGAAATGGTAATCATGGCGGGCAATCCCTCCGGAATGGCGGCGACGGCCAGCGTGATGGCCACCATGAGCGCATCGTTTAAGGGGGCGTGTTTGATCCAGAGGCCGAAAAACAGGAGTACGCCGGCGAGAATCACCACGGCGGCCGTAATCCAGAGGCTGACTTTGGCAAGCTGCCGGGTTAATGGGGTCTCGATTTCCCGGGTCTGGTTCAGGAGGGTATTGATGTGTCCGAGCTCGGTCTGGCTACCTGTCGCCACCACGACACCGGTCGCCGTTCCCTGAAGCACCATGGTGCCGCTGTAGGCCATGCCAAACCGGTCGCCGAGGGCCGCATCGGGTGCGGACACATCGGTGTGTTTCCCGACAGGAAGGGATTCCCCGGTGAGGGTGGCTTCCTCGATCAGCAGGTTTTTGGTTTGGATCAACCGCAAGTCCGCAGGGATTTTGTCCCCGCTTTGCAGGGTGACAATGTCGCCGGGGACAAGTTCGGCGGCGTGAAGGGTCACGGGAACGCCCCCGCGGCGCACATTGGCCATTTCGGGCACCATGGCGGAAAGCGCTTCAATGGCCTTTCCGGCCCGGTATTCCTGAAAAAATCCGATGATGGCATTCACCACCAGGGCGCCGAAGACAACGATCGCGTCGGTTGTTTTATGAAGGAGCAGGGCCAGGCTTCCGGCACCGACCAGCAGCCAGCCAATCGGATTGTTGATCTGTCGCCAGAACATCAACCACGGGCTGTCCCCGGTTGTTTTGGGAAGAACATTGGAACCATAGGTTTCCCGGTGTTTGACGACTTCGTCCGGGGTCAGTCCATCCGGTCGAGAGCCGATGGTTTCCAGAATAGAGTCAGGTCGTATGGCGTGCCAGGAAGGCGGAGGGGAATCCTGAGGTTGAGGCATTTTGGGTCGCTGGTCTTTTTTGGGTTTCATTTAGCGGGGAACTTTAGCAGGGAATCATGGGGCATCAATCCTAAATGAAAAAGCAGTATCGGCTGGATGTCCTGGGCGGAGACGGTGTAATGTCACCCC
>CAIZMS010000332.1 GCA_903934155.1 uncultured bacterium
AGGAATCCTGGTTCATGCGTACCTCATGTATGGATGTCCCTCCCAAACGGAACAGGACACCGTGGATTCCCTTGAATATATCCGCCAATTGTTCGAAACCGGATGCATTCAGTCCGCCTACTGGCATCGCTTCGCCCTGACGTTCCACAGTCCCATCTTTCAAAACCCCGGCTGTTACGGCATCCGAATTCCGCGCCATCCGAAACCAACCTTCGCCTGCAACGAAGCCCCCTTTAAGGACTCCGTTGCCTGTGACCACGACTCACTGGGCAGGGGCTTGCGAAAAGCGCTCTACAACTACATGAACCATGTCGGATTGGATTTCGAATTGCAGGAGTGGTTTGACAGTCCTGTGCCCACCCCCACCCTGCCCACGGATTTTGTGATGGGATTGACAGGGTGAAACCGTCTTTGGTTAAATGACCACTTGAAACACGGTTCATTGAAAGGATTTCGCCATGTTTTTCGATCCAGTTTACCTATTGTTCGTCGCGCCGGGCATGATCTTTGCCCTTATTGCCACATACAAGGTCAAGTCGACATTTGCCCATTACTCAAAAATGTCAGCGGGCTCAGGGCTTACAGGCGCCCAGGCCGCGCGCCTCATGCTATCCAAGAACGGGGTAACCAATGTGACCATTGAACGGGCCGACGGATTCCTGAGCGACCACTATGACCCGACCTCCCGAACGCTCCGCCTGTCTTCCGGTGTCTATGACTCACCATCCCTATCGGCCATTGGTGTGGCCTGCCACGAGGCGGGTCATGCCCTTCAGCACGCATCGGCCTACATGTGGCTCGGACTGCGTTCCGCCCTGGTTCCCGCAACCCAGTTCGGCAGCATGGGCTCGTATATCTTCTTCCTGCTGGGAATGTTCATGAACAATCCCAAGATGTATCTGATCGGAATCATCCTGTTCAGCATCACCGTCGTCTTTTCCATTATCACCCTGCCGGTTGAATGGGACGCCAGCGCCCGGGCCAAGCGCCTAATGGTCATGTCTGGAATTGTCACTTACCAGGAGCAGGAGGACGCCGCCCGTGTCCTGAATGCAGCCTTCCTGACCTATGTTGCCTCCGCGGTCACCGCCCTGCTAACCCTTCTCTACTATCTCTTCCGATCCGGCCTGCTGGGCGGCCGAAGGGACGATTAAGGACTCATATCATGCCCACAGTTCTGGTTCCGGTCACCCATGGCACGGAGGAAATGGAGGCCATCATCACCATTGATGTCCTCCGCCGCGCGCAATGGACCGTCGTGGTCGCCGGGATCGATGACGGCCTGATTACCGCCGCACGCGGGGTGCGCCTGATGCCGGACAAGGCGTGGCGCGAGATCAATCCTCCGGATTTCGACATTCTGATGATTCCCGGCGGCGGGCCTGGCGTGGAGCGGTTCCTTCAATTCGAGCCCCTCCTTGAAACAATCCGGCAATTTCACCATGACGAAAAATGGATCGGAGCCATCTGCGCCGCCCCCTTGACGCTTCAAGCCGCCGGCATTCTGACTGGAAAGAAAGTAACCTGTCATCCTGGAGTGGCCGCCCGCCTGACCAGCACGCCGCGTCTGAACAAACCGACTGTTGTGGATGGACGGATCGTCACCAGTCAGGGCGCCGGAACCACTTTTGAATTCGCCCTGACCATGATCCAACTGGTCGAGGGCCCCGGAAAAGCACGAGCCATCGCAGAGAGCATCGTTCTCGGGGAGAATTCATGGCAACTCAAACACTGAGACACTCGGCGGGGACGGGAATTTTCGCGTTCATGCTCCTGATCGCTCACCTACCGGCATCATCAGCCCCACTCAAGATTGAAAACCCGGAAAATCCACAAGCGGGCTCAACCCAATTCACCGAAATCTCCACCAACAACACCCCGCCCGAAATCCTGGAAAAACATATATTCGAAACGAATAATGTGAATGAGCCCTACTTCCCGGCCGGGCTCAACATCCGACAGGACTCCCCATCCGGGAATATGCAAGAGGCTTGGTTTGAACACACAAATGGACTCGCGCTGGCGGGTCTGATTTCTGAGCGTCTTTATAATTTGGATATTGGAATTCTTGAGGCTGAATTACAGGCAAATGACATCATGTGCCGCCGGCATAGCGCCCAACTCTATCCGGGAATTGATGTTTTTCTTGAGGATTTGCAACCCCCCAGCCCAAAGACAAACGAACTGGACGCCATCATGCAACATGTAGGCAAAACGATTGCAGAACAAAACTCGTCGTCGTCACAAAACGAGGTTCAGGGGTGGCAAAGCGCCATCGTCTGCCTGCTAATGGTGGCCATGGTCTTCGTGGTCGCCATCGCCCGTCGTTAATACTTGATGGGGGCGAAAAGCTCGTATCCGGCCAATTTTGCGCGGCCGTTCAGGAATCCGAGCTCGATCAGGAAATCAATCTCCACAATCTTCCCGCCCGCCCTCTCGATCAATTTCGCGGAAGCCAGCGCGGTGCCACCAGTGGCCAGAAGGTCGTCAATCAAAAGCACAGGTTCCCCGGGTTCAAAGGCGTCAACATGAAGGGTCAGCGTAGCAGCACCATACTCCAGATCATAACTCTCCTCAAGGGACTGATAGGGCAGTTTTCCTTTTTTCCGAATGGGAACAAGTCCAGCCTTGAGTTTGTAGGCCAGTGCCGCGCCGAAAAGAAACCCCCGGGCATCAATCACGGCAATTTTCCGAATTCCCTTGTCGCGATGGCGCTTGGCAAACAGATCCACCGCCGCACGAAAAAGCTTGGGATCCTTAAGAATCGGAGTGATATCCTTGAACATGATTCCGGGCTTCGGGAAATCAGGCACATTGCGAAGCGCCGCCTTTAACTTGCGAATACTCATGGACTTTCCTTTCAAAATACGGTTTCCAGCATCTTCTGGCGCCACTCTAGCAAAGACAGCACCAGGGGTTCAACAGGCAATCGACAATTAAGGGGAAAGCCGATTATACTGGGCTGATGTCGCATCAGAAATCCGAAAAATTAACAATTGCCGTCGGGCTAAGCGGAGGAGTGGACTCTTCTGTTGCCGCGTGGCTTCTTAAGCAGCAGGGGCATACTGTCATCGGCCTGACCATGCAGATATGGGACGACTCCATCCCCTTGGCAGACGAAGGGCGGTCTGGGTGCTATGGACCCGGTGAACCCCGCGACATCGAGGCCGCCCGGGCGCTGGCCGCCCGGCTCGATATTCCCCACCATGTTGTCCCGCTGGCTGCGGAATATGCAACGGAGGTTCTCGATTACTTCCGCAAGGAATACCGGGCTGGCCGCACCCCGAATCCCTGTGTCCGCTGCAATCGGACCATGAAATTCGGACTTCTTCTGGATCGGGCACGCGCCATGGGCATCACCTTCGACAAGTTTGCCACCGGGCATTACGCCCGGGTGGATCATGAACCCGTCTCCGGCCGCTGGCAATTGCGCCGCGCTCTGGATCCCGCCAAGGATCAGACATATTTCCTGTCCCGACTCTCCCAGAACCAGCTCAGCCAGGTTCTTTTTCCGCTGGGTGGCATGACCAAACCGGAGGTCAAAGCCATCGCCCGCGAAA
>CAIZMS010000333.1 GCA_903934155.1 uncultured bacterium
GCCGGCCTTCCCTCCAATGCCTGGCGCGAAGGCGCCCGGTTCAAGGTTTTTGAAAGCGTTGTGCTGTCCGAGTGAACCCTCTTTCATCCATGTTCTGTCTGGGCGTGTACACGCTTTTGGCCCAGATGTTGGTGACTCGTGAACTGGCCTTTCTGTGCCTGGGAAATGAGATCACAATCGGAATTGTGTTTTCCGTCTGGCTGGTTCTGATTGGCGCGGGCGCAGGGCTCAAACTCCGAAGCTCGAAACTTGTAACTCTTTTCCTTTGGCTCAGCCTGGCGCTGCCCGTGGTGATGATTGCCCTGCGGTTGGGCGCAGGCTGGATTCGGCCGGTGGGTGAATACGTGTCCATGGGAAAGGTTTTTGCCGCTGCGCTTCTTGCCCTGATACCGATCTGTATCCCTGCGGGGATGGTCTTTCCGCTGGGGTGCGATGCGCTTGCCCGGCGCGTCGGATCTGGTGCGATCAGCCGCATTTATGCCATCGAGGCATTGGGGGGTTTCCTGGCCGGGGCAGCCTTTTCCTTTTATTGGGTCGGTCATTTTGAGGTTACCAGGATTGTGGTTTTCGCCATGGCTGTGGCTGGCGTCGGCGCGGCGGCCGTTCTGGATTGCGGCTGGGGGAGGCGCGTGCTGTTCGGGTGCGCCTTGATACTTGCCCTTTTCGGGGTGAAGGCGGAAACCTTGGCGAATCTGGACTGGCGCCTGGCGGCGCGACGGTGGGATTGTTTAGGGGTGACGCATGACGGCCGGGATGGCCGGCCGGCGGTGGCGTTCAAGGGCGGGGTTGATTCCCGCTACCAGAATCTGGCGCTGGTGGAGTCGCAGGGTTTGTTTTCCCTCTATGGTGACGGGCAGATCATGGCCTCATTTCCCGACGAGATTTCCTGCGAGCGGGCGATTCATTTCGTCATGGCACAGAATCCCCGGGCGCGCCGTATTCTTCTATTGGGAGGGAATCCCGCAGGCGAATTGCCGGTTCTGCTCCGGTATCCGGTCAAGGAAGTGGTTTTTGTGGAAAGAGATCCCGCCGTGGACGGGATGGTTCGTCTTGCTGTACCCCGGCTTATGGAAGACCTTGACCATGATCCGCGTTTAACACGGATTCAGGATGACGGGCCGCGGTATGTCAAGCGGTGTCAAACGAGTTTTGATGTGGTGCTGGTTCATGTGCCGGAACCGGTCACAGGCGCGATCAACCGTTTTTTCACCCGTGAATTCTATGAGGATGTGCGGTCAATCCTATCCCCCGGCGGGTTCCTGCATACTTCATTGGAAGCCTCCGAGCGGATGGAGCGGGATGCCTCGCAGATGGCTGGTTCAATTTACAAGACGATGGAGGCCGTCTTTCCGGTGGTGAAGGTGACCGGCGGTTCTCCGGTGCAGTTCTTTGCTTCGGGGGGTGGGGCGTCCTTATCGTTGGATCGGAACACCCTGTATCAGCGCAGTTTGCCAACCCAGGCGTCATACAAGTCCTTTAAGTCTGTCGCCTTTCTCGACGCCGATGAACTGGCTCCGGACAAAATTGCGTTCGCCGAACAGCGCCTTCATGCCTCAGAGGTTCCGGTTAATACCGTGATGCGACCGGTGTCCTGCTATTACACCCTGATCCTGTGGAGCCGCTACAGCAACTCTGCGGTGGGGGCCGTATTGGGTCAGGTTAAGCGTTTAAATAAGGCGTTTTGTGTGTTTCTGGCGATGTTCCTGGGTGTTTGTGCCATGGCTTTCGCTGTCGTTTTGCGTCGCTCCCATCCTGAAAGTGTCGTCCGGTCCGGAGCTTGGTTGGCGATGGCGGCGACCGGGTTTGCCGGAATGGCTCTGGAGTTAATCCTGCTCTACGCCTATCAGGGATTGTTCGGGTATGTATACAGTCGCATGGGTTTCATGGTTGGGCTTTTCATGCTGGGTACGGTGGCGGGGGCCTGGCAGAGTCGCCGGATTGAAACATGCGGGAGAGAAGCGGTGCGACGGGCGGTGGCGTTAGGCTTGCTGATGATGGCGGCTCTGGCGGTTGGTGTAGGGGGGTGCCTGGTGAGCGGCGTGCCGTCCGAGTGGTTGATTTACGGCGCGATGGCGCTAGCGGGCGTGGTGGTGGGAATGCAATTTGTTGCGGTAACCCGGTTCCTTGTCGTGGCTGGATCCGGTGAAGGGGCGGCGGCCGGGATGGTCTGGCTGGGTGACTATTGGGGTTCCGCGCTGGGATGCTTGCTCGCCGGCGTTTTTCTCCCTGTCCTTTTCGGCATTGCTATCACCTGCCTTCTTCTCGCTACGCTCCTCCTCGCCAGTTTTGCTCTCTATCTCTTCTCATCCCTGACCCCCGCCCCCTGACCCCCGACGCCTTCCTTCATTCCCACACTCCCGGAATGACCGTCTGGCAGTATTTGCATTTTCCGCCTGACAGGTTGTTTTCCAGAATCCGGAAGCCATAGCGTTTAAGGACGGCCTTTTTGCAGGACGGGCAGAATGTATGTTCACCATCCATACCGGGCTGATTGCCGCAATAGGCGAAATGGCATCCTTCCTTCATGGCGATTTCGCGTGCCAGGAGAAGGGTTTCGGTGGGGGTTGGTGGAAGATTTTTCAGCCGGTACAGTGGTGTGTAGCGTGTGAAGTGGATGGGTACATCCGGTCCGAGTTCCTTGACCACCCAGGCTGAAAGTCGCTGGATATCCAGGGTGTTGTCATTCAGGGTGGGGATGATCAGGTTCACAATTTCATACCACACGCCCGATCCGGAAAGGCGTTTGAGCGTGTCGAGAACAGGTTGAAGCGTTCCCTCGCAAATTTTGGTGTAAAAGGACGGGGCGAAGGATTTGAGGTCGATCTTGATGGCTTTGACAAGGGGGAACAGGGCTTTCTGGGGAGCCTCATTGATGAAGCCGTTGCTGATGACGATGCTTTCAACGCCACGATCCTTGGCGGCTTGGGCGCAGTCGTGCATGTATTCATGGAAAATTGTGGGTTCACTGTAGGTAAAGGCCAGCGTCCGGGCGCCTGACTTCACGGCCTCGGTGGCGATGTCGTCAGGGGTTCGGTAGGGAATCTGGATATCGCCCGGGTTCGCCTGAGAAATATCGAAATTCTGACAAAATTTGCAGTGCATGTTGCAGCCGACCGTGGCGATGGAAAAGGCCTTGGTGCCGGGGTAGACATGGAAGAAGGGCTTTTTCTCGATGGGGTCAAGATTCCCCGCACAGGCGTACCCGTACACCAGGGAATAGTAAGTGCCGTCGCGATTTTCGCGGACGCGGCAATAGCCGCGCAGGCCATCGGGAACCCGGCACCGGCGCGGGCACAGCTCGCACTGCACGCTTTTGTCAGGCAGGGTTTTGCAGAATCGAGCCGGGAACGGAATGGCGGCCGGGGCGGCCAGGGTGACCCCGGCCCGGCACCAGGCACAGGCGGCGGTTGCAGCCCCCAAACTGCCCAAAAAGGCGCGCCGACTCATTCGATGTTTGGCAGGCACCGTCATGGCTGTTACTATACCAAATCAATGATGTCAGAAGAGAAAAAACAGAAGGGGCCGAGGCTGCCGCCCTGGATTCGAATCCGCTATGGCGGGCGAGGAACCCAGGAGACGGTGAACCGGCTTCTGGAAACCCATGCCTTGCATACGGTCTGTCAGGGTGCTCAGTGTCCGAACCAGCACGAGTGTTTCAGTCGCGGGGTGGCCACCTTTATGATTCTCGGGGATGTGTGTACACGGGATTGCCGATTTTGCGCGGTGAAGACAGGGGTGCCGCCCCGGGTGGATGCCGATGAGCCGCGACGGATGGCCGAGGCGGCGGCCCGTCTGAAACTGCGTCATGTGGTCGTCACCAGTGTGACCCGCGACGATCTTCCCGATGGCGGGGCGGCTCATTTTGCCGCGGCGATTGGCGCGCTCCGTGAGGCGCTTCCGGAGGCGACGGTGGAGGTGCTGACCCCGGACTTCAAGGGGGTGGAAAAGGACATCGCGACGGTACTGGCTGCCGGTCCGGATGTGTTTAACCACAATCTGGAAACAGTGCGCCGCCTGCAGAAGGCGATCCGGCCTGCCGCCGATTATGACCGTTCTTTGGCAGTGCTGGAGTTTGCCGCGAGATCCGGATCCCGGCGTCCGGTGTCCGGCGTTCGGAGTCAGAGCCTGAAGGCCTTGGTGAAATCAGGCCTGATGGTGGGGTTGGGGGAGACGGATGAGGAGATTGATGAGGCGATGGCGGATCTGAGGAGGGTGGGGGTGGAGTTGCTGACCATTGGTCAATACCTTGCGCCTTCCGGTGGGCACGCGCCGGTTCAGCGCTACGTTCCGCCAGCCCAATTTGAAGAGTATGCCCGGCGTGGCACGGAAATGGGATTTCGCAATGTCGCCTCGGGGCCGATGGTGCGCTCATCCTATATGGCGGAAA
>CAIZMS010000334.1 GCA_903934155.1 uncultured bacterium
CCCTGGTGGTCAACTATCTGGCGGGTTACACCATCAATCGCGTGACCCTTTTTGCGTTGATTCTGGCTCTGGGGTTGCTCGTGGATGACCCTATTGTCGGCGTGGAGAATATTTACCGGCACCTGGCCATGAAGAAACTTCCGCGCTTGCAGGCCATTTCATTCGCCATGAACGAGGTTATGCCGCCCTTGGTTCTGGCAACCCTGGCGGTCGTGGTGGCGTTTCTTCCGATGTTTTTCATCACCGGAATGATGGGGCCCTACATGCGGCCGATGGCGCTCAATGTGCCCCTGGCGATGCTCAGCTCCCTGATTGTGGCCGTGGCCATCACACCCTGGATCTCGAACAAGATTCTCAAGGTCGAAGGGCATGAGCATGAGGAGAGTAATGTAAAGGAGACGGCAACCTACCGGCTGTATGCCCGGGTGATGAAGCCGCTGGTTGAATCCAAATCCAAAACCTGGACGCTGGTAGCCATCATCGGCTTTCTGTTTGCGGGTTCAATCGCGCTTGCCCTGACCGGGCTGGTTCCGCTCAAGATGCTTCCCTTCGACAATAAGAACGAATTCCAGATCGTGGTGGATACGCCGGAATCGTTTACGCTCGAGAGGACCGACGCGGTGGTTCGGGAATTGGAAGCCTATCTGGGGACCGTTCCGGAAGTTACGGATTTTACCTCCACGGTCGGCTCAGCCTCGCCCATGGATTTCAACGGGCTGGTGCGGCATTACTACCTACGGCAGGGCGCCAATGTCGCGGATATTCGGGTCAGTCTGCTGCCCCGGAAGCAGCGAGAGATGGATAGCCACGCCCTAGTGCTTCGGATCCGGAATGACATCGCGGCGCTTGCGACGCGGACAGGGGCCAGTCTTAAGCTGGTGGAAGCCCCCCCGGGCCCGCCCGTGTTGTCCTCCGTGGTGGCGGAAGTGTATGGGCAACCGTACCAGCATTATGATGAGCTGATCGCCTCGGCGAAGATTCTTGAGGATCAGATGCGCAAGGAACCTGGGGTTGTGGATGTGGACTCGTATGTTGAGTCCAATCAGGAGAAGGCTTTCTTTCGAGTGGATCGGGAGAAGGCGGCCCGGAGCGGGATTGCCACGGAGGATGTGGTTCAGGTTCTTCAGGTGGCGCTCTCCGGCATGCCTGCCGGGGCGGTGCATATCTCGACGGAACAGAATGAACTCTCGATCCTTCTGAAAGTTCCCCGGGAAAAACGCTCGGATATCGAGCGGCTCAAGACGATTGTGGTCAAGGGACGCGGCGGGCAGGGCGTCCAGCTTGGCGAGTTGGGCCGGTTCGAGATGCAGACTGAGGACAAGACCATTTACCACAAAAACCAGGAGCGTGTGGTGTATGTGACCGGTGAAATGGCCGGGCGGGGCCCCGCGTATGCCGTGCTGGCGCTACAATCGTGGTTCAAGAAGAATCCGCTGCCGAAGGGAATCAAAGTGGATTGGGCGGGAGAGGGCGAGTGGAAAATCACAATCGATGTCTTTCGCGATCTGGGGCTTGCCTTTGCGGCCGCGCTGATCGGTATTTATGTATTGCTGGCCTACCAGACGGGCTCGTATGTCCTGCCGGGCATC
>CAIZMS010000335.1 GCA_903934155.1 uncultured bacterium
GGCGCCACCACCATGTGGGAACGCTGGAACGGCTGGACGCCCGACAAAGGATTTGGCGACATTGGGATGAATTCGTTCAATCATTACTCGTTTGGTGCCGTTGGCGAATATCTGTATGGCGGGGTGGGTGGCATCAAGGCGGCGAGTCCGGGCTACAAGACGATCACCATCCAGCCGGTCATCGGTGTAGGAATTTCCTGGGCGAAGACCTCATTTGAGTCGCCTTACGGCATTATCGTAACCGCCTGGAAAGTTGAGGCCGGAAAGCTTGAACTGGATGTCACTATCCCAGCCAACACGACGGCGGTGGTGTATGTTCCGACTACGGATTCAGGCGGCGTTACCGAGTCCGGTAAGAGTGTGGATAAAACCCGAGGGGTGACGTTTCTGAAAATGGAAAACGGTGCAGCTGTTTATGGTGTGGGGTCGGGATCGTATCGTTTTTGCAGGCAGAACTGGAATATGGGAGATTGTTTATGAAGAAGCTTGTTGTCCCCATGATCCTCATCCTGATGAGTACAACGGCGGGATATTCCGCGCCGGTCCGTCTCGTTGATGAAGCTCCGATTGAAATCAAAACGGTTGCGCCCGGTGTTTTTCTCGTGGACTTCGGGCGGGTAGCTTTCGGCAACTTGCGTTTTCTGCCACCTGCCAACCTAAAGCAGGACATCACCATTCATTTTGGCGAAGCGTTTACTCAGGGCCGCATCAATCGTAAGCCACCTGGCACCGTTCGCTACGCCGTGAGCAAGGTGATGATTGAAGGTAATAAGCCAGTTGTCGCTGCGCCAGCGGCCGATGTCCGTAACACCCATAAGCCGGCCATCCTGACACCACCGGAATGGGGCGTCGTCATTCCGTTCCGTTGGGTGGAAATCGAGGGGTGGCCCGGTGAACTCAAGGCCGATCAGCTTCGTCGCCAGTCGGCATTTGCAAGCACCTGGGATGATCAGGCGGCGGACTTCAAATCCTCGGATGAACGGCTCAACCGGATTTGGGAGCTTTGCCGCTACTCCATCAAAGCCACGACCTTTGCCGGGATCTATGTGGATGGTGACCGGGAAAGAATTCCTTATGAGGCAGATGCTTATCAAAATCAACTCAGCCAATACTACACAGACAACGACATTCAAATGGCGCGCGATACCTTTGATTATCTGATGAAGCAGCCGACCTGGCCCACGGAATGGGCTTCGCACATGATTTTCATGGCGCATGCGGACACCATGAGGACCGGAGATACGGCCTGGTTGGCTGCGCGCTATGAGAAGCTTAAAACCAAGCTCTTCCTGAATCGCGCCCGAGCCGATGGACTCATTGTCAGTAACGAGGAACAGATCAGGCGTGCTGACCTTGTTGACTGGCCGGCGTGTGAGCGTGACGGATTTGTTTTCACCCCGATCAACACCGTGATGAACGCCTTTCATATCCGGACCCTCAAACTCATGAGTGAACTGGCGGCCGTATTGAAGAATGAGTCGGACGCGGCTGATTACGCCGCACAGGAAGCCAAGGCCCGGGAAGCGTTCCAGCGGGTTTTCTTTGATCCGGTCAAAGGGGCCTATCGGGATGGTGAAGGATCGGATCACTTCTCGCAGCATGCCAGCCTGTTTCCCCTCGCGTTCGATCTGGTGCCGACCGAACACCGTGCCAAGGTGGTTGCGTGGGTCGCAGGGCGCGGCATGCGTTGCTCCGTTTACGCCGCGCAGTATTTACTCGAAGGGCTTTTTTCAAATGGAGCCGCCGAGGAGGCCCTGGCGCTCATGACCGCCCCCGGTGATCGCAGTTGGCGGCACATGGTGGAGAGTGGAATGACGATCACCTGGGAAGCGTGGGATCAGAAATACAAGCCCAATCAGGACTGGAATCACGCCTGGGGGGCGGCCCCGGCCAATATTATCCCGCGCAAGGTGATGGGGGTTGAGCCAGTTCAGCCGGGTTATGCCCAAGTTCGGATCGCGCCCCAGCCCGGCGGATTGGGTTGGGCGCGAGCCAAGGTTCCCACTCCGAAGGGCCCGGTCATGGTGGCGTTTGCGAATGCTCCGGACTTTACGCTCTCGGTTGAGATTCCGGTGGGCATGACCGCTTTGATTCGGCTGCCGCTTCATGCCATGGCCGTCCCGGAGCGCACCGAGCTATTGTGTAACGGCCAGCGGTTTCCGGCCACAGCGAAGGACGGCGGGCTTATTGCCGATAATTCGGTTGGTCCCGGGCACTACGATTTCAAAATAGTAACCCGAAAGGGATCAGGGACAGGAAGA
>CAIZMS010000336.1 GCA_903934155.1 uncultured bacterium
CCAATTTGGATTGGCTCAAAAGCATGGAAATCATTATGGCAACCCCTGCGTCCGAGCCCCCCCTTCTTTCCGCAGGTGCCCGTAAGGTGTCAGGAGTTGTCACCCGTCCATATCGTCCCCTCAAGTTCATCAAGGAAATGCGGGCGCTGATTCCCCTGCTTCAGGACGAAACCCAGACCCTGCCGCCCCCGGTTGATCTCGCCCCGCTCGAGGCCGAAGTGCGGCGTATCCTGTCCATGCAAGCCGCCCGTTTATAGGGAATTGATCCTCGCGGCATTATCCTATGAGCCGGGCAATGAACATCCCGTTGCAGGGATTCTCCCACGGATTAATCCTGAGACGGCCATCGCAGGGATTTCCAGTCAGGGGATTGATAAAGGGATCTAATTTGAAGCCGGGTGAGTCGGACAGGAACTGATTGATGATATTCTCATTTTCGTCATGGGTGACTGAACATGTGGCGTAGATCAATGTTCCATTTGGTTTTAGGCGGGTGGCGCAGGCTCGGATCAGCTGCGATTGAAGACGGATGAGTTTTGCCACAGTTTCATGCGTGGTTCGCCACCGGGAATCAGGATTGCGATGCCATGTGCCTGTCCCTGAACAGGGTGCATCGAGGAGAATGCCGTCATAAGCGACCTCCGGAGGGGGTTGCCCTGCGCCATCCCATAGTGCGGTGGTGATTCCCTTCACCCGCTTTTCGCCCATCCGGCGCGTGAGTTCATTCAGAATGGTGGGGCGAATGTCTGTGGCAAGCAGGGAGACGGAGGGACTGCCTAGCGCCGCAAGGTGAAAGGTTTTTCCTCCCGATCCACAACAGGCATCCCACCAGCGTTCTCCGGGGCGTGGGTTGCAGATCAGTCCGGTAGCCTGAGAGGCAAGATCCTGGATCTCGAGCCGATCCCGGATGGGGCGGGGTAGCGCACGAAGATTGATGCCACGCTGGACGGATAGGGCGGAGGCGACAAACGGATGGGATGTCGGTTCGATCCCCTGCTTTTGCAGTGCGGCTATGATGGAGTTTCGATCAGGCGGGTTGACTCGAAGCCAGGTCTGCGGTGGCGTTTGGAAAGCCTCGAGCAAGCGGACAGAATCCGGCCCCAGCATCGGAATGATCCAAGCGGGGACGAGTTGGGAAGTAGAGTATGTGATTCCGGTGATCCGGTCGAGTTCGGTCGCTTTCCCTTGGGGCGATAGCGGGCCCATTGGAGTCAAGGCGATGTCCGGAAGTCCAGCTCGCACGGCCAAGATTTTGATGGCCGGATGAATGTCGACGGATTCTAGAAGATAGGCTAATACGCAGGCGGCTTCTGTCGTTGAGGCCGCCAAATCAATCCAGCCTTTCCATCGGAAATAGGAAAAAATGGTTCCGGAAAACAACCGGCGATCGCGGGATCCGAACTCCGGATGGGCGTGATAAAAATGGGAGAGATAAGAATCCAGCGGGTTGCCTTCTGAGACGGTGGCCTGCACTCGGCGGAGAATCTCCACCAGAAGGTCGGCTTGACGCTCGTAAATCCGCTCGGCCCGGGGGGAATCCATCAGGGGTGCCCTAGCTGGGTCAGGAACAGTCCTGTGTAGAGAAACCCCATCCGGAATTGTTCCACGGAGTAGGATTCATTCGGGGCGTGGATGTTGTCCTCCTCGCTTCCAAACCCGACCAGCAACACATCGCCCCCGGCAATGGCGGGGAGATGCGAGAGGATGGGGACGGAAGCGCCTTCCCAGAGAAACGCGGTTGGAAGAGGGGAGATTTCGCCCAGCACCTTCCGGGCCGTCACAACCGCCGGTGAATCCAGGGCCAGGCGAAGGGCGGCTCCGCCGGTTCCCTGCTCGGTGATGGTAAGTATCAGGCCGTCGGGAACCTGTTTTTGAAGGTGTTTGGCGATCTGTTTTAAAATGAAATCGGGACTTTGGCCGGGGACAAGACGCGCTGATATTTTGGCCATGGCCTGAGCGGCGATGATTGTTTTGCTGCCCGCCCCGCCGTAACCCGAATGAATTCCATTGAGGTCGATGGCCGGACGAAACCCGGATCGTTCGACGGGAGTGTATTGAAGTTCCCCGCCAACCGGAAGCAGGCCGGTAACGGTTTTGTACCAGATCGGATCGATGGGTTGGGCGTTGGCCAGTGCCCGTTCTTCGGCCGTGGGATCCTGAACCCCATCATAGAATCCGGCCACCGCCACCCGTCCATTGTCATGATGTAGCGAGGCGATCATCCGGCAGAGCGCGTTGGCGGGGTTTGGAATACGCCCGCCGTGGACGCCGGAATGCAGGTCGTGGTCA
>CAIZMS010000337.1 GCA_903934155.1 uncultured bacterium
GCACGCTGCGACAGAACACTATGCCGGCCAACGAGATCAGCGCCACTTCCGTGGTACCGCCCCCGATGTCCACAATCATGTTCCCGGCCGGCTCCTGTACAGGCAACCCGACGCCGATTGCAGCCGCCATCGGCTCCTCAATCAGGTACACTTCCCGTGCCCCTGCGTGCATGGCCGAATCCTTGACCGCACGCTTCTCCACTTCCGTAATTCCACTGGGTACCGCGATAATCACCCGCGGCCGCACCATCGAACGGCGATTGTGAACCCGGCGGATGAAATACTTCAACATCGCCTCGGTAATTTCAAAATCCGCAATTACCCCCGCCTTCATCGGGCGAATGGCCACAATGCTCCCCGGGGTGCGCCCCAACATCTGCTTGGCTTCCTCACCCACTGCCAAAACCTTGCGTGTGCCGGCCTGAATCGCGACGACAGAGGGTTCCCGGAGAACAATTCCCCGATCCTTGACGTAGACGAGTGTATTGGCTGTGCCTAGATCAATCCCGATATCGTCGGAAAACAGCCCCAGCAAGAGATTTAGCATAGCGATTCCTTCTGCCTTCGGTTGCCCGAAAACCCACTCCAAACAACATAATGTTTCGTAATTTGCGGGAATGCGATCATGGCGTCAAGCCTCAAATCCATCGGATATTCTGGACAGGACAGGAGAATGGGTTGATAATCCCGACCTAGTCCCAAGGAGGTAGTTATGCATCGAGCGAGTCTGACCGTCCTGCTGGGCCTCATCACCCTGGCGCAAACAGGCTTCACCCTGACACTCCAGGAGAACTCAATGAATGAATGGCGTAAACTGACCCCGAAGGAAGAACAGGTTATTGTTCAAAAAGGCACTGAAGCTCCTTTCACTGGACGCTTCGATAAGTTCAAGACTGAAGGGCTCTACACCTGCCGGCGATGCGGGGCGGCCCTCTACCGGTCGGAAGACAAATTTGACTCCGGCTGCGGTTGGCCCAGCTTCGATGCTGAGATTCCAGGCGCCGTCAAACGACTGAAGGACCCCGATGGCCAACGTATTGAAATCGAGTGCGTCCATTGCAGCGCCCATCTGGGACATGTCTTCACAGGCGAAAAAATGACCGCACGGAACACCCGGCACTGCGTGAACTCGATTTCCATGGATTTTGTCCCTCAGGCGGACATCGCCAAACAGTTTGAGCGGGCGATCTTTGCCGGGGGGTGCTTCTGGGGGGTGGAATACTATTTACAGAAGGCGCCTGGTGTGTTGCGCACCACGGTGGGCTATACGGGTGGCAAAACCGTCAAACCCACCTATCAGCAAGTCTGCGCCCACGGAAGTGGCCATGCGGAAGCCGTCGAGGTGGTGTATGACCCGCGCCGAACCAGCTTTGAAAAAATAGCCCGCCTCTTTTTTGAAACTCATGATCCCACCGAACTCAACCGTCAAGGCCCAGATGTCGGCGATCAATACCGTTCGGAAATTTTCTATCTAACACCGGAGCAAAAGGAAATTTCCAAAAAGCTGATCAAGGCACTCAAGAACAAGGGCTGGGCAGTCGTCACGCGCCTCACCCCCGCCGTTGCCTTCTGGCCTGGTGAGGAGTATCACCGTGATTATTACCTGCGAAACGGAAAGACCCCCTACTGCCACCGCCCTGTTCCGAGATTTGAAAAAGGAGAAAACCCATGACCCATCAGGCTGAAACTAAAAATATGGCTCTATTTTGCGATTTCGAGAATGTCGCCTTGGGCGTTCGCGACGCCAACTATGCCCAGTTCGACATCAGCAAAGTGATCGAGAGGCTTTTGCTTAAGGGGAACATCGTTGTCAAAAAAGCCTACTGCGACTGGGGCCGCTACAAGGAGTTTAAAGCAACTATGCATGAGGCGTCCTTCGAGCTCATCGAAATTCCGCATGTACGGCAGTCGGGGAAAAACTCGGCAGATATCCGAATGGTGGTAGATGCGCTCGACCTCTGTTACACCAAGTCCCACGTGGACACCTTTGTCATCATCAGTGGCGACTCGGATTTTTCGCCGCTGGTCAGCAAGCTGCGAGAGAATAACAAAATCGTGATCGGGGTAGGCGTCAAGAACTCGACATCGGATCTTCTCATCGCCAACTGTGACGAGTTCATCTACTACGACGACCTGGTACGGCGCCAAGCGCCTCGTCCACCCCCTCCCCCGCGCGCCATCATCCCTGCCGGACGTAAGCCCGTGCGCCAGGCGGCCCCGCCGCCTGCGCCTCCTTCGCCCCCGACCGATAAGAAGAAGGAAGCCTTTGAGTTGATTGTCTCAACGGTCGAGGCACTGATACAGGAACGGGGCGAAGGCGACAAAATCTGGGGCTCCATGATCAAACAGACGCTCAAACGGCAAAAACCGGGATTCAACGAATCCTATTATGGTTTCCGAACCTTTAGTCAGCTTCTGGATGAGGCGGCTGCGAGCGGCGTCCTGGAGCTGGAACATGACGAAAAATCCGGCGGTGTTATCATCAAGAACTGCCACACCCGCGATCCACTTCCCTTCTAATGAAGAAGGGGTTAAGGGATTAAGGGCGGAGGAGAGATGGGGGTGTCGCGGTATTGGCCAGGAGAGCCGGGAAGATTCGCCTCGGCGGCTTTCACCAGATTGTGCATTTCGCGGGCGGTCACATAATGAAGCTGCCAGTGCTGTCCGTCATTAAACTCCCGCTGTAAGGCTTCGTGCATGACTCGCATCTGGGAGCCCAGAAGCACTCTGGCATTCCCCGGCACACATCCATGCGTGTGGAGTTTTACAAATACCCAGTCAGGCCTTCCAATCACCCCAATCTGCTGACGCGCCCACAACCGAACCCGATCCGCCGTCGGTGGATTCGTTGCCGAAATATCGGCATTTTCCAACCGCGGCAGGACCCCCCATTTGCGACGGCACCAGTTGAGAGCCAAAGGCCCGGTGATCAGGAGAAGAGGGTGTTTTGAGGGGATACAGGGTTCAGGATTCAGGATGCCTCCGGACACTGGATCTCGAATTTCGGCCTCCTGCCCTGCCTGAACCCTGAACCCTACTCTTTCCCCTCTATCCGCCCCACGCGGTCGCCCCGGGGTATCAGTGGCGTAGTAGAGGGCATTGACCATCTTCGGCTGTGTTGGCGATGGAGCGGACGGGAAGGTGAAATCGGCATAGCAACCCGTTTCTGAAAGGATTCCAAGTTCCTCATTCACTCCGCACCAGTCCCCATCGGGCCGCGAGTTGCACAACGACCAGTTGCCATGAATGAAGGCGTAGCGAAGCGAAGAAGAGGAATATCTTTGCGGGCTTCGCGACTTCTGTTCAATATTCTTCTCTTCTCCCAGAAACCCATGACACTGATGAAGCAGGTCTCTGAAGGCTACCAGCTTTTCCCGAAACCCCTCGGCGGTATCGTGTCGATGATGGAGATGGATTTCAACTTCACCAAAACCTCGGCGACAAAAGGCGGCAAGGGAATCAAGAATGGCGGCATCATACTCTTCCTGAGGATAGAAAAAGGTATGACGTGGAGGCATTCCGTCGGCGTCACGAAAGGAGTCTACAGATCCGGGATAAGCCGAAAGCCAGTCGTGCACCGTCTGATGGGCGGCAACCACATCGACGCCATCACGGAACGGCTCATAGTGGTCGCACACGCAGACCATCAGGTGGCGCGTGCCGGTAACGGGACCAAGGCGCGACAAAAGTGACCGAATGTAACCCGGAAACCACAGATCGACGGCTTTAAACATGAAGAAAGAACCCTATCGCGTTTTCTTCCCTGACCGAATCGCACTCCACAACCATGCCCCAAGAAGCACAGTCAATGTTGTGAGCGAAATGGCGAGTCCAATCCAGAGCACTCGTGGGGAGAATTTAACGGTAATCACGCCGCTTCCAGCCTTGGGAATCACAATGCCCTTGAAAGCACCAAAGGCATGGATGACTGGGAATTGGCCGGCATTGGCCTCCCATCCTGGATAGAAACTTTCCGAAATGAAAATCACTCCCGGCGCCGTAGTTTGATAGGAAATCTGATACTGATCTGAATTGATAGGGGTGAAATGAATTTTGGCCTCCGCCCTGGCTGGCGGCGCGGCCGTCGAAACTCCATATTTCACACACTCTTCACTTAGAACACCCAGAGTTCGCTGATAATCGAGTCGCCCCGCCTCCAGATCCGCATACAGCCCCTTCGCATCCGCATACGCCCTGATGTCATGATAGAACTTAACGCGCGGTAGCGAGTTGGTATACCGCATCAGCCCGACTTGACGCGTCCTGGAGTCCAGATTTGCAATGACCCCCATGTTCTGAATATCCAACAGCACCCGCTCATTGGTAATGCTGTTGAAGGCACTCCAGTCTTTCAGATCGAAAAGGATATACCCCTCCCGAGCCTCATAGGCCGGATAAATATATCCAGTATTGCGAGGGAAAATGACTTCCTCGGAAAGTTTACCATCCCGAAGCTGAGCAAGGCGAAACGGCCCGTTTTGCTCTTTCATCTTCGTCATCTGACCAATTAGCCCATTGCGATCAGCATAGTATTCATCCGGATTTTCCCGGCCTCCATGGAAATGCTGAAACGCGAGATAGAGATCGCCAAAAGTGAGCACAGCCAACAGCCCTACCCATAAAATTCCCCAGCGCATGGATTTCGCACGCGCCAAGAACCAAAGCACCGCCGCAAGCAACCCAAATAACAAAACACTCTGACACGACTGCCGGACAGAATACCCCCACAGGGCGGGATTCTTCAATTCAGGAAAAATCGACGACCCGAATACAAGAATCCAGAAAATGAATAAACCATAGAGAATGCCCAGGAAAATGATGGGGCGACGCAGATTTAGCGCTTCATTTTTCTCCAAAACAGCATTCACAATAAACGCCACGTTTACGGCTAGACAAAAATCAAAAAGGCAACCCATACGAGCGGGTACGCGAAACAAGGCAAATCCCGGAACCCAATGATAAAAAAGAGGGAAAAGGAATCCGTACCGTCCCGTCATCAAAATCAGCACAGGGAGCAAGGCTAAAAAGAAAAACATCTTTTCGCGATGCGAACTCCATAACCGACGAAAGTTAAAAGCCACTACCGCAACCGCAATCAATGCGATTTGCCCGGCATAAAACACAAACTCCCAGTATTCCCACGCTCCCGAATGCCAAATCGAGTATCCATACGACTCCTTATCCACCCCCCAAAAAGGCACCCCCCCGGGGGTGCCACTGGAAACTCCGAAAAAGTTCGGAACAAGCCCATGAATGAGGTAATACCAGGGGAGAGAATCATTCGCGATTTCGAGATAAGTGTACTTCTGACGGGCACTCAACATCCAGTTTTCCGCAACGGGAAAGAATTGCGCCGCGCCAGCAAGGATCACAAACAAAAAAACAACGCTTACTTTTGCCCCTTCGAACAGGACTCCCCGAACCTTCAGCGTCACGGATAACTGTGATCCCCCATTTTGCCTCTGAAAATGCAAAAACAACCAGTAGCCCCCCACAAGATAAGAATTGTACATGACAACCTGAGGGAAGCCCGCCAGGAAAGACATCAGCGTAGCCCCAATCAACCCAAGGTAATATCCGGCCTTGAACGGCCGGCCCACAATCCTGTTGACGAACAGAAACTGGAGAGGAAGCCACAGAAAAGCCGTTATGACATTCGCATGAACAATATGCAGCGACATAAAAGCGGAAAACACGAATACTATCATACCCACAATCGCCGCACCAAAATGCAGTCTCAAATCACGTAAATACCAATAGGCGAACAACCCGCCCCCGACCAGTTGCAAAACCAGGTAGATTTGATAGGCGACAACCGAGACATGCCCGCCCGGAGCAATCATCGCCAATAGCCAGAGCGGCGGATAGAAGGCCGTCAGATTCAGGTTTGTATAAAACGGCAATCCATCCCGCATTCCACTAATCCAAAGAGGAAAGCGACCGGAATGAAGCGCATCGGAAAAATAACTGGCGCTTGGGTATGAATAAAAAAGGAGATCCTCCCAGAGAAAAGTTTTACCAATAATAAACTGCCAGTAATAAACCGCCATCGCAAGCGCCAGCACCAACGCCGCCACCCACACGCGCTGCCACCCCGCCAATTTATGACTATCCACTTGACTCACTCCTGCTCACACGCGATTCAAACACGCCCCAAGGCCGAACAATGATTACCATCATGACCGTCATGAGCGCCAGGATCAGCGGGCATTTGTTTATCAACCAAGGAGTCTGCAAAAGACCGCCGCTAACCGACAAAGGAAACAGCAACCCCATGAGCAGAATCAGGCCGCCCATAGAACGCTTGCTCCCCGATATAACATAATTGCACAAGAAGCCGCCCAGAAAAACCGTTAGGGCGCCTCCCAGCATCACAAGCTTGTAATCATTACTTAAGTTTGGCAACACCATCATGACCGGCACCGAAACACAATACAGAAGGAGTGCATTCATGACGGAGAATCCGCGCCGCCACAGGATCACCCACGCCGCTCCCCACATCGCCACCACTATTAGGCTCATCAATCCTTTAACGAATCCCACATCGAAACCAAGCGGCTTTAGCACTGTGGTTGCAAAAGAGTAAATGGAATGATCACCCCACCACCCGTCAGGGGAAGTACTAAACCGGGCTATTCCCCTGAAAAAGAGCAAGGCGTTCTCCGGCCCCCACACAAAAAGCAAGCATGTATTGATGACCATGAGCGGAATCAGACACTTGAAGCGGTAGCGCCAGAAAAGAATCGCGCCGAATACCAGAGGCGTCAGCTTGATGTGTATGGCCAGGCTCAACAAGACTGCGGGGCCCCAGACATCCCCCGGCTTGATCACCATCCGGTACAGAAACGCCGTCAGCAGCAACATGGCAAAAGCATCGGAATTACCCCGTTCCAGGCTGAACAAATAGCCATACCCCATGAATCCAACAAACGAAACCGCCCCAAACACGGCGAACAGCAGGTGCTGGCGCAAAATCCCCTCCAGTCCGACGATCCCCTGAACCCTTGCCAACAGGCTGCAGATCAGCCCCACCACAGCAATGTTGGCCGCGAACAGGAACATCGATTGAAGGGCATATGCCGTTCCATAAGGGAGCGCCGTATAGGGCGCATAGAGCGTAAACACGAAGGGGGGATAGGCAAGAACACCTCGGGGCCCTGAAAAATAACCCTTAAGCTGATCGGATATCGTTTCGGGCAACCTATTGACATTCCCTCCATGGATCAACACTTTGGAGTAATTATAGGTGATCCAGAAATCATGCCCCGCGACAATGCCGGACGGAAAGGTAGGGCCGGCATAAAATCTCGGCATATCCCCATTCGGTATGACCCGGGCAGAAATATTACTCCACACTGCTACGGCACATGCCAATACATAAATCAGAGCCACCCCCATTGAGGCCCTCTTCCTCATGCTATCGCCTGGGTTGTTTATCGGCGACACGACACCCTCTGAAGCTTTCACCGGCGCCCCCCCCATATTCTTAGGTACAACAGCTTGAGAAGCGTCACATAGAATGACAGAACAAACAGAGGAACATTCCGCTTGGTCTCGCCAAACATCCTCTTTTTAAAGAGAAAGGGGACCTCGGCAATGTGAATGCGCCCGGCATGGATACGGGCCATAACCATCAACTCCTCAACAATGTCAAAATGCCGGCATCGCAGGGAAAGCGGTTTGATCAGGTTCGCCCGGTAGAGCTTGAAACTGTTTGACACATCACGGCAGTCCAGGCCCAACATGAGCGAATACACGATGTTCAGGATGCGGCTCATTACGATGAGAGACCATGGGTTTTCCGTATCCCCTCCCGAAACATACCGACTCGCCACCACAACATCACATGTCCGCGCTACGCCCCACATGGTGGGAATGAACTCCGGCGCATGGGATCCATCGGCATCCATGAACAAAATGTACAGTCCCTCCGCCTTCGCTATGCCCGTGCGAACCGCATCCCCGTAATTCTCCCCACCGGCACGAGGAATACGCATGACCGGCCATTCCCGGCAAACATCAGGGGTTTCATCCTTGGAAGGGTCGGCGTCGATGACCAAGATTTCATGCCGGACTCCCATGCTACCCAATACCCGAACCAGTCGCGGCAACAGGAGGCGCAGATTATCAGCCTCCCGGTAGGCCGGAATAATCACGCTTAATTCAGGCGGCTGGGTCATACCCCTCCACCCAAGACAGCATCCGATGGATACCCGATTCCCAATTGACTTCAGGCCTCCACCCCAGGCATGAAGTCACCTTGCGAATATCAGCAACAAAGACTTTCTGATCGCTTTCCCGTACGGCAATATGCCGAAACTTCAAATCCACCTTCAACTCATCGCCTAGAAAAGCCAGAAGTTCAAGGATGGATAGGCTATTGGCCATCCCGCCACCTATATTGAAGGCCTGCCCCTTACACTGCCCGATGCGCTCCGCCGCCTTAAGGTACAAAGACACCATATCATCGGCGTGAAGGACATCGCGAACCTGCTTGCCATTACCTGAAATCGTAAACGGCTCCACATCTCCCTTTTTCTGCATCAGGGCCTTCGAGCAGAACCATCCAACCCATCCCTGATCACATGTGGCGAATTGCCGCCCCCCGTACATCGAGGAATGCCGAAATACAACCGTGTTCAGGTTAAACATGCGGTGATAATCCAACATATACTGGTCAGCGGAACCCTTGGAACAGCCATAAGGCGAATGAAAATCCAAGGACAGGGACTCAGGCAGTCCTTGCGGAAGTTCATCCAGTACATACCGGGTGTCCGTTTCCGAATGGGCAAACGAGTTCAGGTCACCATAGACCTTGTTGGTGGAGGAATAGACCACAATGGCAGAGGGCACATTACGCCGCATCGCCTCCAGCACATTGAGCGTCCCGAACGCATTCACCTCAAAATCCAAGCGGGGATTCTGGAGCGAAGTCGTCATGGCCACCTGTCCCGCTAAATGAAAGATGATGTCCGGACGGCAGGAGGAAATCACACCCTCAACATCATCGCTGGACCGAATATCGCCGTGGACAAAGTCAAATTGCCCAAGAGACCGTAACCACGCCAAATTCTGGCCCGATCCATACCTGTAAAGATTGTCGAAGACCACCACTTTTTCGCGGGCCCGAATCAACCGCGCCGCGATATTGGATCCCAAAAAACCACACCCACCGGTTATCAGGTACATTTCCACCGATACTTTCGTTCTTCTTCAATGGTCCGCTGCAGAGCTTCCGACAATGCAACCCGGGGCGACCACCCCAAGGCGCTTACCTTCGAAATATCCGCCGTCACAGACATAACTTCATGGGCGCGATACGGAAGTGCCCCGAAGTCCAATTTCGTCGTCATATTGCCCATGATATCCCGCAGCATCAATAAAAAATCCTTCACAGCCACAGACTCGCCCCGTCCCACTTCGAAGGATTCATACCCCTTCGCCGAGGCCCCTTTGTCACCGGCATAACGCACCACATGCTCGAAGGCCGACACCACATCATCAATAAACACAAAGTCGCGCCGCTGCCCCCCGGGGGTCAGCGGGATGCGATCCACACCCAACAGCAACTCACGGATCACAAAGGACACGAATTTAGACGGATCATCACCCGGACCGAAAAAATGCTCCAAGGCGACATTCACCGCCAGCAATTCAGCCCCGTAGACCTGGAGCCAGTCATTCATCTGCCGCTTCGACAACGTGTAATCCGATATCCCCTTGTTCAGCATGGTGTCCGTATTAATAAATGCTTTTACACCATGAGCCACAGACGCTTCCAAGAGTTTTAAAGGAAGAACCAGATTGGCATCCACGATACTGGATCTCGCTTCGTGGTTCCGCCCGTAGTTGGTTGCGCAGTGAATAACGAGATCAACCGGGTCGTTTTTAAACATCGACATCAAGGAAACCCGATCCACGTCATAACAGGTAATCCGCCCTACGATATCCGCCACCGATCTTGTATCCGAGAAGCTACGCTTGAGGGCCGACAGCCGAACCGTCGGATCCGCTATCAGTCGCCGGGCCACTCTTCCTCCGAGGTATCCCGTGAGTCCTGTCATCATGATATGAATCATGCTCCGGCTCCCGGTTCATCAAAATCAGCCCGCGCTTTTCCCACCACCATCCAACATCCCCCAAAACCTGCCGCGAAGGCATGAATATGGCCGAAATCGCCCTGAAGTGAATTGGTCATATGCTTCCGACCTGTTCTGAGTACTCGGCAATCTGCGCCCTCGTCAACAGAGACACGCCCCCGCCCCCCTTTTCGCAGGCCGCCCTGTACCAGGATACCGTCACCAAAACGGTTTGCTCAAAATCCCATCGCGGCTGCCAACCAAGCACATGAAAAGCCTTATCTATCGCAAGATTGAGCAGACCGGCTTCATGAAAGGCGCCCGGATCAGAAGAATCCCTCCATTTTCCGGGCCACTGTTTGAGAATCTCAGAAACCAGATCCCTTACTGATCGATTCGAGGATTGCAACGGGCCAAAGTTAAAAAAAGAGGCGTAAGAGGTGAGAAGCGCGGAGTGAAGAGAATCAGCTCCGCCCACTCCCTTAGAGCTTCCATCTAACGATTCATACATTTTCATTCCAAGTAATAAATACCCGCTTAAAGGCTCAAGAACATGCTGCCAGGGACGCGTGGCGTTCGGGTTTCGCACAGCAATAACTTCACCTTTCGCCAAGGCCCGAATACAATCGGGCACAACACGATCCTGTGCCC